>DMPD01000235.1:0-153 GCA_003456125.1 Cyanobacteria bacterium UBA8156
TAGATTTGCCCAAACGAACTTTTCCAATACGGCTTCACTAATAAATTCCCACCCGCCTGATGCTTGGCGCAACCCAATGCCATCCATAGGTCACCTATTTTTCGGAATCTACCAATCGTCCAACACCCCGGTTGTCCTCACCCCCAGCCCCTC
>DMPD01000235.1:477-4025 GCA_003456125.1 Cyanobacteria bacterium UBA8156
TTGTCCTCACCCCCAGCCCCTCTCCTAAAACGGGAGAGGGGAGCTAAAGGAAGAACCAAGGACTAGCGGCCGCCGACGGCGATCGCCTCCACTTTGATGTGGGGTTGGCCCACCGTGACATGGATGCTGCCGCTGACGGAACCGCAAAATCCCGCCGCCAGCTCCAAATCATTGGCACACATGGAAATGTTTTTCATGATTTCCTTGGCTTCCCCAATCAGAATCGCCCCTTTGAGGGGTTTGGTGATGCGACCGTTTTCAATGAGGTAGGCTTCATCGACGGCGAAATTGAACTCACCGGTGGGCCCCACACTGCCCCCCCCATCTTTTTGCAGTACAGCCCCCGCTCGACCGAAGCCAACAAATCGTTTACGGTGTGGGGCCCCGGCGCAATGTAAGTATTGCGCATCCGGCTGGCGGCAGCATACTCGTAACTGTTGCGGCGACCGCTGCCGGTGCGGGGATGGCCGGTTTGTTTCTCGCCGGCCCGATCGCTCAAGAAGTTGCGCAACACCCCGTTTTCGATCAAGAGCGTGCGTTGGGCGGGCATGCCTTCATCGTCCATGGCGATCGAGCCAAACGCCCCCTCACTCAACCCTTCATCCCATGCAGTGAGGCTGGGGTGGGCAATCATTTGATTTTTTTGATCGCGGAAGGGGGTGGTCTCCGCTTGAATTTGAGTGGTTTCCAAGAGGTGACCGCAGGCTTCATGGAAAATCACACCGCCGAACGCATTGGCCATGATCACCGGATAGGTGCCCGATTCGACATAGTCGGCATAGAGCATTTGCCCCGCCGATTCCGCCAGCTCCGCCGCCAATTGTGCGTAATGCCACTGCCGGAGAAACCCCGGGTCGCTGCTGTTGCCGGCCCGTTGCCCCACCGAAGCCCGGTGTTCGCCATCGGCACACAACAGCGAACTGGCGGCGGATTGCACCAGACGAATGTCCCGGGCAAACGTACCGTCACTGGCGGCCACCAACACTTCCTGCCAATCCCGGAAGAAGCTGGATCGCCGCGCCCGGATGTGCTTAGCCTGTTGGTTTAATTCCCGATTGGCCGCCAACAGAATATCCACCATTTCCGCCATGGGGCTGCACTGGGCAAGCCAATCTTCCTTCGGGCTGCCGTAGTCCCGCAACCACTCCAAATTCACGGCCGGTGCAAACAGGGCATTGCTGGGCAGGGTTAACCCCAAAATCCCCAGGGCGTTCTCGAGGGCGGACTTCAAGCCGTCAAAACTCACATTGTTGGTGCTGACGTAGGCATCGGTTTTCCCCACAAATACGCGCACACCGGCCCCCAATTCCAACCGGGGAGCCAAAGCGGTGATGGTGTCTTCCTCCGCGGTGCCACTGATGTAATTGTTGCGTTCCAAAAAGAATTCTACGAGCTCGGCCCCCGCCGCCCGTCCCAAACCCAGCAACGTGCTCAAAGGGCTTTCCCAAGAACCGTCGAGGCGATCGCCCGGTTGGGTCGCCGGCTTGGTCAACAGTTGCACCATCGTTTCTATCCGTCGTAACCTTCCTTTTGTAGTGTACTCCCACCGCGCCTGTCGGTGGGGGACAGAGGACCCCCCAAACACCTCCATGGGAATTACTGGTTCATTTCGCCAAAAATGGTGGCGGTGGCGGGGGAAGATTGCCGCAGGTATTGGAAAATCCAATACTTGAACAAGCCATCCAAAAACACAGGAATGGTGGCAATAAACGCCATTAAAAACCAGCGGTTTTCGGCAATGCCGTAATGACCGCCAATCAACAACAACAGCGCTTCCCAACCGTCGCTGGAGTGGTACCCAACAAACGTATCGGTAAACACAATCAACACAAAAGCCTTGGCACTGTCGTTGAGGCTATACAGGGTTTCGTCGAAAAAGCCTTTGAGGATTTGAATTTGGCGACGGTTGGCCACCAAGAACGTGTAGAAACCCAGGGCGGCGGTACCGTCGGCAAAGACGTTTTTGATGCCATCCAGCCTTTGCCGGCGAAAGGTGTTGACCAAGCGTTGGGCCTCCTGCTGGAGTTCGGCATTTTCGGCCGGTGGCAGAATGTCGCCGGTTACCAGTTGCTCCAACTCCTGCTTGTCTTTCAGCTCCCGGAATTTTTCCAGCAATTCCCGCTCGATGTCCGGAGCAAACCGGGTTTCCATCTGGCGATCGCGGTTTAGGGACTCCACGAAGGGGCTATAGACCCACCATTTGGAAGCCTGCTGCAGCGCTACGGTAAACAACAGCAGAAAAACGCAAAAGCGGATGGCCCCGATCGCCCGTTGGCGGGACTGGCGCAGTTCCGAGAGGACTTCTTGTTCGTAGCCGGCATACTTTTTGTCATCGAGGTTGCGGCCCACCCGGTCGAGGGTGCGGAACAGGGAACCGGGCAGGATGCTTTTTTCGAGGGGAATCACGTCGCTGGGTTCCGCCGGCGGATCGCGATCCGGGAAAAATTTGTAGGTGCGTTTGCGGGGTTTCAGATCGAGGAGGGGCTGGGCCAGGTTGGTGCTGGGGGTTTCCGGCACGGCGGTGGGGCGGTACCGCTCTAAAATCGTGTCGATAAAAGCCAATTTTTGGGCGAGGCAGGGGGCGCAGTCGGGCGCCAGGGGATCGCGCAGGGGGGCCGGTGGAGTTTGCAGGGTTTCCCGCAGCGTGAAGGGCAGGCGGGCGCTGAAGCGGTACTCCGCCAACGCCACATCCATGGCGGTCAAATTTTTGACGAGTTGGCGCTGAATCAAATCGTAGGTATTTTCGGAGTAGCCAGCGTTGGGGCTGATCTCTTGACCCTGAAAATAATCGGTTTCTAGTTTGGCGATCGCCGTGGCGGCCCGGAACGCCCGCTCGATCGCCCGTTCGGGGGTGCGCACCCACCATTGCCGTAGTGCTTGCCCCTGCTGCACGAGGAGCCGCCATCCGTTGCTTGCCATCGTGTTTCTTTCCCTTGGAAGCATCCTAGCACTAGCGCTATGCTAGGAGCGTTTGGCAGGTGAACAGGGATGGAACTCAGCGCGCGGGCCCAAGAGTTGTTGCCGTTGGCCCACATGCCGGATTTGGCGCTGTTGCCGCCGGTGGTAGCGATCGCCGATCGCGAGCAGCGATTTTTAACCGATGCCGAGTTGGCCCAGTTGCCGGAACGACACCGGGCAGCGGTGCAGGCTTTGCGGGAGCAGGCCACGGTGTTGGTGGAGCAGGCGCGGGCCGAGGTATTGGCGCAGTTTCCGGGCATTGCCGGGCCGGGGGGAGACCTGTACCCCGAAGCGCGGGCGGCGGCCTGTTGGCGCGATTTGTGGCATTTCCTGCGGTGCATTGCCTATACGGTGGCGGCCGATCAACCCGATGCCTTTGATGGGCCGGGGTTGGCAGCTATGGCGGCGTTGTACCGAGAATTGCGGGTGCCCTTGCCGGCGATGGTGGTCGGGGTGCAGTCCCTGCAACACCACAGCCCGGCGGCCCTAGCCCCGTTCTTTGCAACGGCCCTCCAGCGGTTGGAGCGGTTTGGTTGAGATGGCGATCGAGTTACCGGAGTCGGAACGGGAACGGTTGGCGGCGGGCGATC
>DMPD01000295.1 GCA_003456125.1 Cyanobacteria bacterium UBA8156
GTCAGCGTCGGGAGGATGTCACTTTACGTAAATAACTCACCCCGAAAAGAAAGTTAAGCCCAGCAAAGTATTGACTGGATTGCCGTAGATTTCTCCCAAGACCTGTCGTTTAACCTCTGCTCGTCGCCGACAAATATCAACTTGGAAATTTGGGGGAAGATTACACGGGACGGCTCAGGACGGCCAAGTTCAACACCTGAGTGAGGGTGCCCTCGTCCAAGAGACCCCGTTCCAACACAATTTGCCGCAAGGCCTTGCCGGTCTGCAACGATTCTTTGGCGATTTCGGCGCAGGTGAGGTACCCCAAATGCGGATTGAGGGCCGTCACCAACGCCAAGCTGGTCTCCGCCGACTGTTGGCACCGATCGCGATGGGCCTGCAAGCCAGCGATCGCCTTCCGGGCGAATACTTCCAACCCGTTTCCTAAAATCTCAATCATGTGCAACAAATCGTAGGCCACCAACGGCATCATCACATTGAGTTGGAGTTGACCGGCTTGGGCAGCCAGGGCGATCGCCCCGTCCAACCCCATCACCTGAAAACACACCATGTTCATCATTTCGGCCATCACAGGGTTGTATTTGCCGGGCATGATCGAAGAACCGGGTTGCACCGGGGGCAAGGAAATTTCCTTGAGGCCGGTGGCGGGCCCCGTATCCAACAATCGCAGATCGCTGGCCATTTTGCTCACGTCCTGGGCCAGGTTGCGGAGGGCTCCCGATACTCCCACCAAAGCCCCTAAACTCTGCATGGCGGCCATGAGGTTGGGTGTGGCCCGAAAATCGTAACCGGTGAATTCCCGCAACCGTTCGATGGTGCGCTCGCGGTAGGCGGGATGGGTATTGAGGCCGGTGCCGGCCGCACTGCCGCCAATCCCCAATACCAACAGCTCTGCCGCGGCCTGCCGGATCTGCCGGGCCCGATCGGACACGATGACCCCATAGGCCGCCAAAACGTCCCCCAGCCGCACCGGTACCGCGTCCTGCAAATGGGTGCGTCCGGCTTGCACGATGTCGTCAAAGGCCAAAGCTTTGAGACGCAGTTGGGTGCCCAGTTCCGTTAGGGCCGGATACAGATACCGATCCAAAGCCAACAACGCACCGATCCGAATGGCGGTGGGAATCACGTCGTTGGTGGATTGCCCGTAGTTCACAATGTCGTTGGGACTCAGCCGCTCGTAATTCCCTTTGCGATCGCCCAAAATTTCGAGGGCCCGGTTGGCCAACACTTCGTTGACGTTCATGTGGTGGGACGTGCCGGCTCCCGCTTGGTACACATCCACCACAAATTGATCCCGGTATTGCCCTTCTAAAATTTCGTCGCAGGCCATGGCGATCGCCATCCCCGCTTCATGGGAAATGCACCCCAGCTCGGCGTTCACCAGGGCTGTGGCTTTTTTCAGCACGACACAGGCATCGATGTAGGTGGGCAAGGGCTTGATGCCGCTGATGGGAAAGTTGGCGATCGCCCGGGCCGTCTGAATGCCGTAATAAACCTCGGCCGGCAACGCCAATTCCCCCATCGAGTCCCGTTCGGTGCGAAATTCGACCATACCCCGTACATCTACTCACTCATTTAGAGCACGATAACAGAATCCCGCAACATGGCGATCGCCGAGGCAAAGGCTTCGGGACTAAATTCGCCGCGATCGGGCACCCGCTGACGGTAGACGCGCACACAGGGCTGGGACTGGGCGATCGATTCTCGGTAAAACCAACGGCAGGTGGCTTCGTCAAACCGGCTGCGGCTGTCTAAAACCCATTCCTGAAAACTGGCGCCGGTGAGGTTCGCCCCGCTAAAGTTGGCCCCCTGCACCTGAGCCCCCCGCAGATCGGCGAAGGATAGGTCGGCTTGGCGGAGGTCGGTGCCCTGCAAATCGACGCCGGCCAAACTGCTGAAGTTCAGTTGGCACCCCTGCAATAGGGCCCCCCGCAAATTGACCCCCGTGAGGTCGGCAAAGGACAAGTCCAGACCGGCAAAGTTGCCGTTTTCACCGCCATCTTGGTGCAACGTCCAGACCAACCGCCATTTTGCGTCGAGGCGAGTGCTGGGGCCAATTTGCGCCCCCTGGAGTTGGGCATAGCTGAAATCGCTGCCGGTGAGATCGCTCTGCTGGAGGTTGGTGTCGGCGAACAGGCTGCCCACAAAGCTCAAATACGATAAATCGGCTTGGGAGAGATCCCAGCCCCGATAATCTCGGTAGGACGAAGCCAAGGCCAGTTCACACACCCGTTGCCATTTGCCTTCCAGTTGGGTGCTGCTGTCGATGCGCGCTCCGGTCAATTTCGCCAAGCCGAGGTCGGCTCCCCGCAAATCGGCCCGTCGCAGATCCGCGTCTCGGAGGTTGGCCCCCAACAACTGCAGGCGGCGACCGGTGGCACCGCTGAGGTTGGCTCCCATCAAGTTGGCACCGCTGAGGTTGGCGCCGGTGAGATCGGCACTGCTGAAATCCACCCCGCTGAGATAGGCATCCCGGAGGTCGGCCCCGGCAAAGTTCGGTACGGTGCGGGGATGGCGATCGCGCCACATTTTCCACGCCGGTACCCCCTGCCGCAAAATCTTGAGTTGCTCTGCGTCTGCCATGGTGTGTTCCCTTTGCCCCTTCTTTTTAGGATAGGTTCAAGGAGACACACTCTGCAAATACACTTCTAAATCCGCCAGCAGTTGGGTCAACAGCAGTTCTTGGCTCAGCCGGAGGCGATCGTCCCGCACCGATAACAGAATTTTGGCGGCGAAGGGGGAGGGCCACAGGTTGGGGTTGCAAAACAACTCCAAAAAAATGTCGCCCGTGTATCGGTACTCGAAGGGGGGGAGGGCGCGCCGGGGGCCGGGTTGCAGTTGGGCTACCAGATCGTGGAGGCGGGTTTGCAGTTCCCGGGTCGTCCCCCAACCGAGGTTGAGGGTGACGGCGCCGCCGTCAAAGTGCAAGGTGAGCTGAGGTTCGGGCATGGGGGTTGGGGGCTACGGAGAGGGGGGGATTCGAACC
>DMPD01000196.1 GCA_003456125.1 Cyanobacteria bacterium UBA8156
ACTGGTTTTGGATGTAGTAGGCGCAGTCCGGCTCCGCCCCCCGCTGGAGGTCTTCCCGATTCAGGGTCGTGGAACCCATGGTCTTGAGATCCAGACCCATTTCCACCACCAAAATGCCAACAAACCGATCGATCAAACGCAGGGCGAACTCATGAAATTCGGCAGGCATGGTGATTTCCAAAAAGCCGCCATCGTAGATCAGGCGGGCCCCCCGCGTTTCCGGCAAAGCCTGCAAAATTTGCTGGTAACCACCCCAGGAAATCCCGGCAAGGGTCACCCGCTTCTCTCCAGCAATGGAAGCTGGCGCTACCGTCGGTGTCGCAATCATGGGCAAGCCTAGGCCGTGATTTGGGCGTGTTGGGCCCGCAGTTGGGCCAGGGTGGCATCAATTTTGGTTAAATCCGGCTCGATTTGGGCCAGGGCCTTGGCCCGCAACACTTTGGCCCGCTCGGCTACGGTCAGGGTGTCGCCGATCAGGCGTTCCCGGTAGGTTTCCAATTCGGCAATGGCTTCCGCCAATTCTTCGGGAGAAATAGGAGTTTGGGACATGGTTTTTGCCGGATATTATGCCATGGCCGGGTTGGACTGCCAAGGATTCAGACTTTCTCCCCAAAAGGCAAGGCAGAGCGGCGGTGGCCGGCATACCGAACGGATACTTCGATTTCTTGACCATCTAGGGTGGGCACCACCAAATGGGTATACTTTTTCGGGCCGGCAATGTGGATAATGCCAATGAGGTGATGGGGTAGGTACTTTTCTACGAAACAAGCCTGGTTCTCATCCCATACGGGGCATCCTTCAAACAGCAAAAAGTTGCACCATCCAGGTAAAAATTCGGTACGGGAAAAAACGTCAGCATGATGGTAGACCGCCAGATTAAGTGCCATTTGATCGGTGAGGAGGGCAACTTTTTCGGCAGCTTGCAACCGTTGCCGCCAGATGTCCCAGTGGGGAGCCTCCCGATGCAAACAGAAAACTCCGGCATTCAGCAACGGATAGGCAAAGGATCGCTGTCCCTCAGCCATGCCAAAACTTTCTTGATAATAGGCGCCGGTCAACAACAACTGACGTGGCAGTTTGCCGGTAAAACAAAAGCGATCGCTGGGGCCGTTGATTTCCGGTACGATTGCCAATCCTTGCTTCTGGGCAGCGCCCCGCAAAAACAAGTCCACCGCTGACCAATCTTGCACCCAAGCATCGGCGTCGATCCAAAGATACAAATCATAGCCGGGGAAGTACTGCCGAAAAAAGGGACGGGCGACCATGCCCCGGTAGTGATCGGGGACTTGAGCACGGTTGGGAAAGTCCACATCCCAGCCGGGCACGACCACATGCCCGCCCTGCGATCGCACCCAGGTCAACTGTTCCTCGGTACATCCCAAATCCAGAAAGCCCAAATCGAGAAGCTGTCCTTCGGGTTTGTCCCGAATGGAGGCAATGGTGTCGGATACCAGCGGGAAGTACAGGGCATCGGCCCCGGTTAGGACAATGGTGCGGGGTGTCATGGTGTTGCCAAGCCCAAAACCTGGGTGCGGTAATGGCGGTATCGTGCCGGCGCCGTGATGGAGCTGCCGGTTAGGGTGGTGGCGTTTCGGTATTCCGGTTTTTCTTTGCCGGCCAGATGCAAAATACCGATGGGGTGATGGGGCAAATACCGCTCCACCCATTGCCGTTGGGTTTCATCCCAGCAGGCCGGGGCGGTGGGCAGGGTGTTGCACCAGGCCGGCAACAATTCGGTGTGGGCAAACACCTCGGGGTTTTGGTAAACGGCGAGGTTCATGGCCATTTGATCGGTCATGATGTTGAAAAATGCGTTCACAATCAAGGCCTCCATTTGCTGCTGCCAGGCAACCCAGTGGGGCGAGGTGACATGGGCCGCAAACACGCCAACGTTGAGCATGGGATAGGAACAAAACTGGCGGGCCAGTTCTTCGCCCCCGGCATCCAAATAGAGCCGTTGCATCCAGCCCAAAAATTGTGGCCAGCGGCCGTCGTACAAAAAACTGGCGTGACGGTGAATTTCCGGCACGATCGCCAACCCCTTCTGCGCCCCTTGCTGCAACAGGGCGATCGCTTCCCAGTTTTGCACCCAGGCATCGGCATCCAACCACAGGTACACCTCAAACCCCGGAAAATACTGATGCACACAGGGTCGGGCTAAAACAATTTTCAAATAGTTGGGGGTATCGTCGGGATAGCTGACGGTAAAATCGTCCCAAGTTACGGTTTCCAGCCGATCCACATGGCTTTGCAACCACTCCCGCTGCGGCTGGGTGCACCCCAAATCCAAAAAACCCAACGTGATTTGCGATCGCTCCGGTTTGTCCAACACCGATTGCAGGGCTTCTTGGGCTAGCGGAAAGTAATTGGTTTCGGCGGCCACCACCAACAGGGTTTTGCTCATAACAGACCTGCTTGTGCTTTGGCGGTCACTTGACCGTCCCGAAATTCGACAATGGCGTTGCTCCCATCGGGGTTTTTCCAGGAAAATACCTGGGCTTTGCTGCCCGCCACTTCGGTTTCGGCGATCGCCTGGCCGTTTGCCCCCAGCAAGGCTTGCACCGCGGCCAAATCCATCCCCTCCTGCACCTGCTCAAAGTTGGCGAGGGTCAGGGCCCCCGGTGACGACGTGGGCGGCGATGGGGGGGAAGCCTGTGGGGCCGGGACAACCGCTGAGATCGGAAGAGCG
>DMPD01000222.1 GCA_003456125.1 Cyanobacteria bacterium UBA8156
CGGAGAGAGTGGGATTCGAACCCACGGACCTGTGACAGTCACTCGATTTCAAGTCGAGCGCAATCGACCACTCTGCCATCTCTCCAAAATTGGGCAGCTTGTAGCCCATCGTCGTCTCATAGGGTAACCTATTTGGGAATGCCCCCCACGGCGCAGGATTGACTTGTCACAGTTTGGGTAACGGCACCATGGATATACCGCACATTCCCTTCGACCTGCTTCATCACTTCCCCTTCGATAGCAATGGAGCCCTGCCTCTGTGGGCTACCGCCTGGGTTCATACCTGGCTGCATACTTGGAGCCATGCCGTCGCCGCCATGGATTTGGGCAATGGGCACCCATTTAGCAGCCACGGGCTCCTTGATGTTTGGGGGGATAATTTTGGGGCCCTCCTCGCCCAAAGTGGAACACCGCAGCAGTTTGACCAAAACATTTTGGCGGATTTGTCCCGTGCTTGGAATAATTTTATTAGAACCGGACAGGCCGCCGCCCTGGGCATTGGCCTGTTCATCGGTTACATGTTTCGGTTTTTTACCTCGTCCGGCTGAAGCCTGGCCCCCGATTTTAGACGCGCTCAATCAGATTGTGTTCGGCCAAGATTTTTTCCACCCGGGCTTCATCGATGCGGGAAGTCAGCCGTCCCGCCTCTTGGTTGTCGCGAATGGTTTTGGCCAACGTAAAACTGCTGCTGATGGTGAACAGGTAACTCACCGCCAAGAAACCCTTGGTGGTGCTTTCTGTGGGCAGATACAAAATGGCGATCGCGCTAAAAGACAACGCGGCAAAAAACGAACACCAGACCTGAGCAATCCAAGCGCCAGTATCTTTCTGGAAAGGGAGGGGTTTCATGGGTTGGCACCAAATAGGGGTGAACAACCTGGAGTATGGCGGCGGCAAGCCAGCAAGGGCAGCGGCCCAGGACAGTTTTCCCACTGTCTCGATCCGGGGAGCAAAATGTGAGACGATAGGCGTTCTTGGCAACGTACCGCCCCCGGTACCCTGACGACGAATCCTGCGGAAAATTTCACGAAGAACTATGGCAGAAGTTACCTTTTTCAATGCGTTGCGGGCCGCCCTGGACGAAGAAATGGCACGGGATGCCAACGTCTTTGTCTTGGGGGAAGACGTGGGGCGCTACGGCGGTTCCTACAAGGTAACCAAAGACCTTTACAAAAAATACGGCGACTGGCGGTTGCTGGATACCCCCATCTGCGAAAACAGTTTTACGGGGATGGCCGTAGGAGCCGCCATGATGGGATTGCGCCCCGTGATCGAGGGCATGAACATGGGTTTTTTGCTGTTGGCTTTCAATCAAATTGCCAACAACGCCGGCATGTTGCGCTACACCTCCGGCGGCAACTTCAAAATCCCCTTGGTGGTGCGGGGGCCTGGGGGCGTAGGGCGCAACCTGGGGGCCGAACACTCCCAGCGTCTGGAGGCCTATTTTCAGGCCGTGCCCGGCATCAAGATTGTGGCTTGCTCGACGCCCTACAACGCCAAAGGGTTGCTGAAATCCGCCATCCGCAACGACAACCCCGTCTTGTTCTTTGAGCATGTCTTGCTCTACAACCTCAAAGAAAACTTGCCGGACGAAGAATACTTGCTGCCCCTGGACAAAGCCGAAATCGTGCGATCGGGCAAGGACGTGACGATCGTGACCTATTCGCGGATGCGCTACCACGTTCTCAAGGCGGTGGAAACCCTGGTCAAAGAGGGCATCGATCCGGAAGTGATCGATTTGATTTCCCTGAAGCCCCTGGACATGGAAACCGTTGGTCAATCCTTGCGCAAAACCCACCGCTTGGTGATTGTGGAAGAGGACATGCGGTGCGGCGGCATCGGCGCGGAAATCATTGCTTCCGTCAACGATCGCCTGTTTGACGAGTTGGATGCCCCGGTGTTGCGGTTGGCTTCGTTGGATGTGCCCACACCTTACAACAGCACCCTCGAAAACCTGACCATTGTGCAACCGGAGCAGATTGTAGCCGGCGTGAAAACCTTGTTGGCACGTTGAGCATTATGGGCGACAGCAAGCGGGCCTTATTGACGGGGATTACGGGCCAAGACGGCTCCTATTTGGCGGAATTGCTCTTGGCCAAAGGCTACGAGGTGCACGGCATTATTCGGCGCTCTTCGAGCTTGAACACCGCCCGCATTGACAATTTGTACCGGGATCCCCATTTGCCCGATACCCGCTTGTTTTTGCACTACGGCGATCTGACGGATGGGGGCACCCTGCGGCGGGTGCTGGACAACGTGCGGCCCCACGAGGTGTACAACTTGGGGGCCCAGTCCCATGTCCGGGTGAGCTTCGATATGCCGGAATACACCGTCGATACGGTGGCTCTGGGCACCCTGCGCATCTTGGAAGCCGTGCGGGAATTGCAACAACGCACCGGCGAAGAAATTCGGTTCTATCAGGCGGGTTCTTCGGAGATGTACGGGTTGGTACAAGAGGTGCCCCAAACCGAGAAAACGCCGTTCTTTCCCCGCAGTCCCTATGCCTGT
>DMPD01000105.1 GCA_003456125.1 Cyanobacteria bacterium UBA8156
GGTTTAGTACCAGGTTTAGTACAAAGTCTGGTGTAGAGCTTTTGGTGTCAGCTCCGAGCGAGAAACAAGTTCCGAGGTACCGGTCAGACCCGTTTTGTTCTATCTCTGGTAAGAGCAATCGATACTCAGGGCGAATCCATCTCCATGCGAGCCTTTCCCCGCTGATCCTAACGCTTCGGATATGCTCTAGCTCTCGCTACTACTCAAGATGGTTGTTTTGGTGCCCATAGGCCTTGGTCTCATCGCTGACGCCCCTTGGGTGGCCACCGGTGACAGTAGGGACGCTGCTCAACCCGGTGGTCGTCAGCAACCTTGCTATTGCCGCCTTTCATACCATCACTTTGGTACTTGTCTTCCGCAACGTCGCTCCTAAAGGTTGAAAATTAAGGTTCTGGGTGACGGGGTCAACGACGTTACAGAGGGCAAGAGAGGTAACAACATTGGCGGGAAACATCCAGATTGGTTGCGCCGTATGGGTTTGCCGCGAATGGTTGGGGACGGTTTATCCCAAGGGCACTCCAGAGCGCGACTTTCTGCGATGGTACGGGCAACGTTTGCCGACGGTCGAAAGCAACGCGACCTTTTATGCCTTGCCCACTGCCGCTACGTTGGCGAAGTGGCGGGAGCAGACTCCGGCTCATTTTCGGTTTTGGGTCAAGGTGCCGCAGGCGATCTCCCACCGGGGGGAATTGCAAAGACAGGTGGCCGCGGCCCAAATGTTGGTGGAACGGCTGGGGGTTCTGGGCGATCGCCCGGGGGGGATTTTTCTGCAATTGCCGCCGGGCTATGGCCCCGATCGGTTCTCCGACCTGCAAACATTTGGGGCAAGCAATATCCCTTGGCCCTGCCCGGTGGCTGTCGAGGTGCGGCATCGCCAGTGGTTTGGCACGGCGGTGGGCGATCGCCTGGACGCTTGGCTACAAAACCGGGGGATGAGCCGCGTCATTCTGGACTCTCGTCCCATCTACGACGGTGAGGCGGTGCCGCAACTTCGCCCCAAACCCCGACTGCCTTTGCACGTTGCGGTTACCGCCGAGACGATTGTGGTGCGGTACGTGAGCCATCCCGACGGCGATCGCAATCAGCCCTACCTCGCCGCCTGGGCCCAGCAACTGCAAACTTGGCATCAACAACAAAAGCAAGCGTACTTTTTCGTGCACTGTCCGATGGAGGAGCGATCGCCCGCCAACGCCCAGCGGTTGCAGACCCTCCTCCAGGCGCTGGGACTCGACGGCGGCCTGCGCCTAGAAACCATGCCCGAACTTCTAGGGCCCCCGCCCATTGCGCAAGGAACCCAGCTTTCTTTGTTTTAAGCGGGTGTATGATGGGAAGACTTTGTTTGGAGACCCTCTATGAGTGTGACCCCCCAGGGCCATTTACCACCCGAAGCCGAATCCTTGCGGGCGACCGTCGAAGCCAAACTGCCGGAAATTTTGCAGAGCTTCAACCAAGTTTTGGCCGAGCAATATGGGTTGACGGGGGTGCGCGTCGGTCAATTTACCCTGCTGCCCGATAGTCCTTCTGGTCAGAACGTAGCCTGCGACGAAGAAAGCTGTACCGTCGCTGCGTAAAGCAGCTCCCAGCTCGGTAAGATAGAACCAATTTTCGCAATCTTTTCGTTGTTCTCATTACAAAATTACAAACGAGTGTCAAAATCGCAATGAAAATCGGAACAAAGGAATTTTGGGGCATCTGCCTGCGTTGGAGTGCCGTCTTGGTGATGGCGGTGGGCTTTTGGTTGGGTCAGGTGGGCAGCGCCCAAGCGGCGATGAGCGAGACGGCGGCACGGAACGTAGTGGTCAACGAACAGGGGGACACCGTTACCCTGTCGCGCAAAGAATTGAACAAGGGGCAAAAGCTCTTTAACGACATTTGTGCCCACTGCCATGCCGGTGGGGTGACCTACACCAATCCCAACGTGGGACTGGACACCGAAACCCTGGCCCTGGCTACCCCGCCCCGCAACAACATTGAAAACATGGTGGACTACATGAAAAACCCCACCACCTACGATGGCGAGGATGAAATCTACGAATTGCATCCCAGCCTCCGCAGCACCGACATTTTCCCGGCGATGCGGGGTCTCACCGATGAAGAGTTGCGCCTGATTGCGGGGTATATCCTCTACGAAGCGCAGCTGAAGGGCATTGCCTGGGGCGGGGGCAAAATCTACTACTAAGTCGCTGGTTTGCCCTGGTTTTCACCAAGACAGCCTGTCGCTATAATTGTGACGTAAACGTTAAGTTTGGAATCAAGCAATTATGGTGCGTTTGGTAAAAGCCTTGGTGGCAACGTTGGCCTTGGTGACCCTCGTCCTGGGTATGATCTCGCCGGTGCAAGCCGAAACGGTGACCATCAAGATGGGTACAGACAAAGGGCAACTGGCGTTTGAACCGAAAGTGGTGACCATTGCCGTCGGCGATACCGTGAAATGGGTGAACAACAAAGCGTTTCCGCACAACGTGGTGGTGACGGGTCACGATGAACTGTCGGCCAAGAAATTGATGCAAAAGCCGGGTCAGCAGGTCGAAGCCACCTTCACTGAAGCCGGGGAATACGACTACTACTGCACGCCGCACCGGGGCGCAGGCATGGTCGGCAAAATTGTGGTAAAAGGCTAGTCTGGGCACCGCTGGGCTGGGGGCTTCGACTCGGTGCGAAACCCTGCAGCTCAAGCATTGGGAACTCGCTTGCCTCCAGGGGTGAGCGAGTTCTGCTTAGTAAAATTGCTTAGGAAAAGGAAAGGTGCCGGAAAGGGGACGGCGGATGTTGCGGTTAGA
>DMPD01000297.1 GCA_003456125.1 Cyanobacteria bacterium UBA8156
CTTCGCTCATGACCATTACTATTTAGCGCTACCCCGTTCCTTCAACGATATAAACGTTGTCACTGTCGGTTGTCCCCACACCCGTGGGGGTGAACCGTTTACATAAGATCAGTCGTCATCGTCGTCACGTACTGGGAACGATCGCGCAGCGGCTGTCAACAATTCCTGCACTTCGGCGGGGGTAAGCTCGGCCATGGTCTTGCCGGCGAGGTGGGGCAACAGCATCGCCACCACCTGGCGATCGCCAAACAGTTGTTGAGCGCCCATCTGTGCCCCAAACCAGCGCAAATCGTCGTCAAATTCGGGTAATTCCGGTTGAGACATGATTTTGGTTAAATGTCTTTGTTACGTGCCATTGGTGGGGCGGATTAACACAATGGGGGTTTGTTCAGCGGCGTTGCCGGCCGGATTGTCGAGCAGGGCTTCGTTGAGCAGTTCGAGGGTGACCCCCGGCGTTTTGGCCAGAACAAATACCCGTTTGAGATCGTTGACATCCACGATCGCCGCCTGCAGACCGGTTTCCGCCAAGATGCGATCGCACACCGCTTGGGGGTTTGCGGGGCCGTAGACAATAAATTGATCGTAGGGGGGAATGGTGCCGGTCACATCGTCAATGAGACGGGCTTGTTCGCCGGCCAATCGGTAAAACACCCCCGGAATGCGGCAGAGTCCTTTGGCGATCGCCCCTACCGCAAAGGCAAAGGCAACGCGCCAGGCCCCCACCTCATCGATGAGGGCTTGGAGGCCGCAGGCCGTCGCCAAACTGGAGGTGCGAATGAAGTAATAGCAGAGGCGGCGGGCCAGCCACCCCGGATAGATGTCGCTGGGGTGCCGCCAACGCCCTTGGATGATGGCCAAGGGGCTTTCGCCAATCGTGACCACATCCCCGGTTTGGGCGTGGGGCATCACATAATGACGCAACACATCCACCACGTCATCCAGGGGCGAAAGCAGGTGGGTGCGGATGGGCAACACGTCGGCGCTGGGGGTGGGCAACCACCGTTCCGGGCCGTTGGGGTCGGGAAACCGGAGGGGCACCACGCAATGCCGCACCCGGGGAATCTGGCCTTCGGGGCCATAGGTCAGGTAATGCACCCGCACCCACAACGCTTCCAGAATGCCGAGATCGGGCCCGGTCAGTTCAATTTCCACTTCGAGCTGGGTGGTGTGCTTGCCTTTGACGATGTAGGCTTCCCAGTAGTTGTCGGCCCGGGGGGTCTGACCCGGATGCAAAGCCCGCAGCCCAATGCGCTGTTGAATGGGCGCGATCGAACCGTCCGCCAGCAGGGTGACCTCCGGCTTCACCTCGGGAATAAAAATATCCCAGCCCTCGGTGAAGTTGCTTGCGACAAAGGAACCCAACAACACATAGCGCTGTTTTTCAAAAACCAGCCGTTCCCATTTGCCTTCGTCCAATTCCAGGTCGTTGCCTTCCCGCTGCCGGTACTGATACTCCAGAAAGCCCCAGCCCGCGGCGATCGCCCCCAACCCCAGCGCCAAAAGCCATTCCATCAGCGGCTCTCCGGCAATATGGCCCGTTTCAAGCGTTGGCACAGGTTGGTCATTTCCGCCAGACCCCCTTCCGCCAACCGGGCCACCAACGCACTGCCCACGATCGCCCCGTCGGCGCCCCAGTCCACCACCTGCCGGGCGTGCTCCGGTTGGGAAATGCCAAACCCCACGGCAATGGGCTTATCGGTGAGGCTGCGCAACAATTCCAAACGTTGTTGCAGGTTCTGGGCCAGGCGATCGCGGGCCCCGGTGACCCCCGTCGTACTCACCAAATACACAAACCCCCGGGATTGGGCCGCAATGGCCGCCAACCGCTCCGGCGGACTGGTGGGGGCCGCCAACAAAATGACTTCGATGCCGTGGCGATCGGCGCTTTCGAGCAGCGGCGTGGCTTCTTCGAGGGGGACATCCGGCACCACCAACCCCTTGACCCCCACCGCCTGCACTTTGGTCAAAAAATTCTCGATGGGGTGATTCAAAATCGGGTTGTAGTACGAGAACAAAATCACCGGCGCTTGCAAATGGGGGATGGTGTTGGTCAACATCGCCAACACTTGGCCCAGGGTCACCCCCCGATTCAGGGCGCGGACGGCGGCTCCCTGAATCACCGGCCCATCGGCCAAAGGATCGGAGTAGGGGATGCCCACCTCCAACAAGTCGGCTCCGTGTTGATCCAGGGCTTGCAGGGCTTGGGCGGTGGTGGCCAAGTCGGGATCCCCCGCCGTCAAGAACGGAATCAAAGCCGCCTGACCGCGCGATCGCAAATGGACAAAGGTTTCGGCTACGGTTCGGGTCATGGCATCACCTTATCATTGAGGGCCGCCAACCCGTCGATCGCCTGCACGGCAATTTCGGGAGTGGTTCGCTTCACCAAGCCCGCCAGCACGTTGCCCGGGCCTACTTCCCAGGCCTGACGGTAGCCCGCCGCTGCCAGCCCTTGGCAAATTTCCCGCCACCGCACCGGTGCCGTCATCTGGGCGATCGCCCGTTGTTGCAATACTGGCCCCGAGGTGGTGGGCGCATGGGGTTCCACATTGGTGTAGACCGGACAGTGCGCATCGGCGAAGGGGGTGTCTTGCAGCAGGGTGGCCAGTTCCGCGGCTGGGGCTGCCATCCACGGCGAATGAAACGCGCCGCTCACGGGCAACGGCACCATGCGTTTGATTTTGACCTTGTCTTTGAGCATTTGGAGACCGGCCGGCGTGCCCGCCACCACCACCTGATCGGGGCTGTTGTCGTTGGCCAACACCACTTCCGGGAGGTGGGCGATCGCCGCCGTGAGTTCCGCACGATCGAATCCCATCAGGGCCGCCATCACCCCCTCGGTGACTTGGGCCATGAGTTGCGATCGCTTTTGCACCAACCGCAAGCCGGTGGCAAAGTCCCACACCCCCGCCGCATAGAGGGCCACGTATTCCCCCAAACTGTGGCCCGCCACCGCCGTCGGGACATCCCCCCGTTTTTTCAATTCATCCACCAAAATTGCCGAAAACACATACAAACAAGGTTGGGTGTATGCGGTTTGGGCCAAAATGTCGGCCGACCCGGCCCACACCTGAGCCACCGACCATCCCAGAACCTCTTGGGCGGTTTGCAACGTGGGGGTAGCCACCGTCTGCAAATCCTGTCCCATGCCCGGCCGCTGGGAACCCTGACCGGGGAAAAGCCATACCGTCTGCGTCATCTTGAATCTTTGGGTTGTATTTTCGATAAAAATTGGGGGTTTTTACTCCCCTCTTCCTTTCTGGGAGCGGGGACGGGGGGGAGGGAAATTACAGCGCCGCCAGGATCGCTTCCCCCATGGCCCGACAGCCCACCTTGGTGGTGCCTTCCGCCCAAATGTCGCCGGTGCGCAAACCCTGGTCGAGGACTTTGGTGACCGCCTGCTCGATCGCCGTGGCCGCCGCCGCTTGCCCCAATCCATAGTGCAACAGCATGGCCGCGCTCAGCACCTGGGCGATGGGATTGGCCAAATCTTGACCGGCAATGTCGGGGGCCGAGCCGTGCACCGGCTCAAACAGCCCGGGGGTGCCGGGCGCCCCCACACTGGCGGAAGGCAACATGCCGATGCTCCCCGTCAACACCGCCGCAATGTCCGACAGGATGTCGCCAAACAAATTCCCGGTCAAAATCACGTCGAATTGTTGGGGGGCCCGCACCAATTGCATGGCCGCGTTGTCCACATACAAATGGCTCAGGGTTACATCAGAATATTCGGCGGCGATCGCCGTCACCCGTTCCCGCCACAACTGGGACACCTCCAGCACGTTGGCCTTGTCCACGGAACACACCTGGCCCCGCCGTTGTCGGGCCGCCTGAAACGCCACGTGGGCAATGCGATCGATCTCCGTTTCGGTGTAGGCCATGGTGTTCACCCCCCGTCGTTGCCCTTCGCCGGTGAAGATGCCCTTGGGTTGCCCGAAATAAATGCCGCCGGTGAGTTCCCGCACCACCAGCAAATCCACCCCCGAGACCACCGCCGCCTTGAGGGGGGAAGCCTCAATCAATTGGGGCAACACCGCCGCCGGCCGCAAATTGGCAAACAACCCCAGACCGGCCCGCAACCCCAACAACGCCCGTTCCGGTCGCAGGGCATTGGGCAAGGTATCCCACTGTTCGCCGCCCACCGCCGCCAACAACACCCCATCGCTCTGTTGGCAAGCCGTTAGGGTGGCCGCCGGTAAAGGTTCCCCCGTCGCCTCGATCGCCGCTCCCCCGGCCAATAGGGTCTCGAAGGCAAACTGCAAGCCAAAACGGGGGGCGATCGCCATCAACACCTGTTGGGCCACCGCCATAATTTCGGGGCCAATGCCGTCGCCGGGGATCAGCGCAATCCGGTAGGAAGTCATGGTTACTATCGGCAAATTGGAAGATTTTACCAAGGTTTTCCGGTTCCTTCCGAACCTTATTGATCGTCAGAAAATGCAATTATAGGTGTTTGTGGTTTTGCGAGGCGAAGAAGTGACGGAGGCAATTCCCGAGTTTGAGACGTTGCTGGTCTCCAGCGTGTTGTTGGGACTGGTGGTGATTTACCTGGCCAGCAAGGTGGGGGGCGAATTGGCCAACCGCTTCAAGTTTCCGCCGGTACTGGGAGAGCTGTTGGGGGGCACCTTGATCGGGGTCTCGGCGTTCCACCTGATTGCTTTTTCGGGGGAAGGCTCGACGGTACTCGACATCGTGCAGTGGACGGAAGGCATGGATGCCGTGGCCAAGGCCGCTGTGGCCAAAACCCAGGGGGAAGTGCTGTCGGTGCTGTCGGAATTGGGAGTGATTATCCTCCTGTTTGAAATTGGGCTGGAATCGAACCTGCGGCAATTGGTGCGGGTGGGGCCCCAAGCCCTGGTGGTGGCCTGTGTGGGGGTGGTTTTGCCCTTCGCCGCCGGCACGGCTGGTTTGATGTTGATTTTTCATTTGTCGGCGATTCCAGCGGTTTTTGCCGGGGCGGCCCTAACGGCCACCAGCATTGGCATCACGTCGCGGGTGCTGTCGGAGTTGGGCCGCTTGAATTCCCCCGAAGGGCAAATCATTTTGGGGGCGGCGGTGATTGACGACGTGTTGGGGGTGATTGTGTTGGCGGTGGTGGCGAGCCTGGCCAAGACCGGTGAAATCAAAGTGACCCAAGTGATCTGGCTGATTGCCAGCGCCGTACTGTTTCTGGGGGGCTCCCTAGTGTTGGGGCGGGTGTTCAACCTCTCGTTTGTGGCGATCGCCAAGCGGTTGCGCACCCGTGGGGGCATCCTCATCCCGGCGGCGATTCTGGCGTTTTTGATGGCCTACATCGGGGCGGCTCTCCGGTTGGAAGCCATTTTGGGATCGTTTGCGGCGGGGCTGGTGCTAGACGAATCCGATGAACGCAACGAGTTGGATGAGTTGGTGCGGCCGGTGGCGGATATTTTCGTGCCGATCTTTTTTGTGGGGGTGGGGGCCCGCACCGATGTCAGCGTGTTGAATCCCTTTAATCCCGACAATTGGGCCGGGTTGACCATTGCTTCGTTTTTGATTGTGGTGGCGGTGATCGGCAAGGTGGCCACCGGTTGGAGTGTGTTTGGCAAGCCGGGCATCAACCGCCTGGCGGTGGGCTTTGGCATGATCCCCCGGGGGGAAGTGGGCTTGGTGTTTGCGGGGGTGGGCGCCGGTAGCGGGGTGTTGTCGCCGGCCCTCAACGCTGGCATCATTGTGATGGTGATCCTGACGACGTTTGTGGCCCCGCCCCTGCTGCGGTTGGCCTTTGGCAAGAACGAATCCCCCGAAGCCGTCACCCCCTAATGGCTGAGTTCCCACTGCTGTTGGTCGATCGCGATCCGGTGTTTCGGTTGGGGCTGGAAGCGGCCCTGGCGGGCCGGCCGGATTGGCCCGTGGCGGCGAGCGCCCCCTCCTTTGCCGAGGCGTTCTCGCTGTTGGCGGCCAACCCCCACATTCAAGGGGTGGTGATGGGAGTGGGGGTCAATCCCACCCCGGCCCTCCGGTTTGCCGAGCGGATCCAGGCGGCCTATCCCCACCTGCGGGTGTTGGTACTGTTGCCGGAAGGCGATCGCTCCCCGGTCGCCGCTTTTACCCAATTGGGGATCGCAGGCATTGTGGGGAAGGGACTCCAGCCCCCCGAACTGGTGGCGGCCCTGCAGGCCCTGGCCAACAGCCAAACCTATCGCCAAAACTTGGGCGATCTCCGGGTCGAGAAAACGGGCCCCCTCGACCTGCTGCGGTGGTACCTGTTGCGATCGGGGTTGGTGGAAATTGAAGGGGCCCTGTCCATCCTCACGCCCCGCTTGCAACGGGCATCTCCCCAAAGCCTGACCTATTTGGTACTCCAAGGTCGCAAACGGGAGTTGCTGGCGGCCCGCTGGTGCCTGAAACGGTTGTACTGGCCCCGGCGATCGCCGCCGATTCCCCCTTCGTCCGGGCCCCTGACCGTCGCGCCGTCGCCGGTGATTCCGATCGTGCCCCTGCCCCGGGCCGATGTATTTGATGCGGTGGCGGCTCGGATTCCCAGTGGTTTGGAGAACCGCTGCGGGGTGCCCCTGGAATTGGAGGTGTTGCGTTCCCCCCTCCGGCAAAAATTGTTGTACGGGGTACTCCGCATTGTGGAAGAAGAAACCGCTACCTCCATCGAACGCACCGAAGGAGCCATCCAAGATTGGCTGCTCCGGGTCTGGCGGCGATCGCTCCAGGAATTAACCCGCCCGTTCCCCGGCCTGGGCGAAGAACTCAGCAGCGATGCGGAGCGGGTACAGCCCCTCCTGCGCCGGATCCCCCTGGTGCTGCCTTTCCTGGGTTGGTTGCAGGAGGGCACCCCCCTCGAAATCGATGGGCTGCCCTACCCCGCCGATAGCCCCCAAGCCTTTCGCCACGCGGAACATTTGCTGGCCAATACGGTGGTGCGCCTGGCCAATGCCGTGGTGTCGCCCCTCCTCAACCGCTGCGCCGGTCGCCCGGCCATCCGCCAGGTGTTTCTGGAACCCCGCCGCGCTTCCCGTCGCCACCTGGAGCGGTTCCGCAACAACCTCTCTTGGCATTACCGCATGGAGGTCAATTTCCAAGACCCCCGCGCCGCCTTTGAAAGCCGCTACCGTTTGTTCACTTTTCAAGACGGCATCCAGTTTCTGGACGTGCCGGCCGCCCGCGATCGCGAATTGCAAGCCCTGACCGGCATTCCCCTCGCCTACACCCTCTGTCTCGAACTCCAGGACGCGGTGTTGCCCCGCCTCAAGTCCCTGGCCAACTTCCTGGGGCAAACCCTGGTGTATTTGCTCACCAACATCGTCGGCCGCGGCATCGGGGCGATCGCCCGGGGCATCCTCCAGGGCATCGGCAGCGCCTGGCACGATACCCGGCGCGCCCCCCCCCGCGAACAGGACGAAGCCCTTAGCTGATCAGCCCATCTCCCTTGCGCGCCACTTCCCGCAAAAACCACCGCTGCTTTTGATGCACCTGCACCAACCGGGTGAACAAATCGGCCGTACCAATGTCCTCCCCGGCGGCCGCCGCGTCGGCATGGAGTTCCTGGATCACCACCTCATGGGCGGCGATCGCCTCGTTCACCATCTGGGCCACGGTCAACGAGCCTTGGGAGGGCGCCACGGTCGCCTTGGTCAAATAATCCGCTGGATCGGCGATCGGCTGCCCATCCAACATCAAACTCCGCTCCGCCAACTCGTCGATGGAGGCCAACAATTCCGCCCCGTACTCCTCAAACAACAAATGCAAATCCCGAAACAACGGCCCAAACGTCAGCCAGTGGTACTTCTTGTAGTTCAAAAACAACACCAAAGCATTGGCCTGTTGCCGATTCAATGCCGCTACGACACCCATGGTCTTCCCTCCAGTTCTGGTTGGTTTTTATTGTAACTCATACTGATTCCGACTTAGGGGCACCGCTATTTGGGCGCACCCACCGCAAGTTATCGCACGGCAACGCCCCCATCGTTCCGAACCGGGGTCTCCCTCGCCCTACCCCTCGGCGATCGCCGGGGTTTCCGGCTGCAATTGGAGCACCAGGATCGCCAACGGCGGCACACAGAGGTAGAGGGAGTAGGGGAACCCGTGGCACCCCCAATCCTCCGACCATTTGCCCCCGAGGTTGCCGGTACCGCTGCCGTTGTATTGCTGGGCATCGCTGTTGAGCAATTCCGCGTAAAATCCCGGTTCCGGCACCCCAATCCGATAGCTAGCGTGCAACACCGGCGTGAAGTTGCACACCACCACCAAGAAACTCCCGTCCGCCGCCTTCCGCAGGAACGAAATCACCGAATTGCGGTTGTCGTCGCACTCAATCCACTGAAACCCCTCCAGCTTAAAGTCCACTTCGTACAGCGCCGGTTGGGACTTGTACAGCTTGTGCAAATCCTGCATAAACAACTTCAGGGTTTGGTGGGATGGGTATTGCATCAAATGCCAATCCAAGTCATCCCACACGTTCCACTCGCTGGTTTGCCCAAACTCCATCCCCATAAACAGGGTCTTTTTGCCCGGGTGACAGAACATGTAGCCGTACAGACACCGCAAGCTGGCAAACTTTTGCCACTCATCCCCCGGAATTTTCCCCGGCATCGGCGACTTGCCGTGCACCACCTCATCGTGGGACAACGCCAGCATAAAATTCTCGCTGAAGGCATACCAAATGCTGAAGGTCACCCGCTGTTGGTGGAACTGGCGGAACCAGGGATCCATCGCAAAATAGTCCAACATGTCGTGCATCCACCCCATGTTCCACTTGAGGTTGAAGCCCAAGCCGCCGGCATAGGCGGGCCAAGTAATCATCGGCCAAGCGGTGGATTCTTCGGCAATGGA
>DMPD01000176.1 GCA_003456125.1 Cyanobacteria bacterium UBA8156
AGCGATCGCCCTGCCAGGCAATGGGAGCTACCTGCACCGGTTGGAGTTGGGCCCAGGCCTCCCCCCCCACGGCCCGCAACCGATGCATTTCCGTCCAGAAGACTTGGTGGCCGGCCCCACAGGCCGCCTCCATTAAGGCCACACTCGTATCGTGGGTGGGATCCAGACGGGGGAGCGGATCGATAATGAAAACCAACTTCATGGCGGTACCCGCGGCAATTCTTGGAGTTTACCGTAGCGAATGGTAAGCTGAAAAAAATCTGTAACCCGTTTAACCCCATGTCCCGCAAAGCTACGGTTATTGCCCCCTCGATCCTGTCTGCCGATTTTAGCCGTCTGGGCGACGAAGTGCGGGCCGTCGATGCCGCCGGTGCCGATTGGATTCACGTGGATGTGATGGATGGCCGCTTTGTCCCCAACATTACGATTGGGCCGTTGGTGGTGGAAGCGCTGCGTCCGGTGACCACCAAACCCCTAGATGTGCATTTGATGATTGTGGAGCCGGAAAAGTACGTGGCGGATTTCGCCAAGGCGGGGGCCGACATCATTTCGGTTCACGCGGAACACAATGCCTCGCCCCATTTGCACCGCACCCTCTGCCAAATCCGGGAGCTGGGCAAGCAAGCCGGGGTGGTGTTGAACCCCTCGACTCCCCTCTCTCTGATTGAATACGTGTTGGATGTGTGCGATTTGATTTTGTTGATGAGTGTGAACCCCGGTTTTGGTGGCCAGAGCTTCATTCCGTCGGTGGTGGGCAAAATCGCGAAGCTGCGCCAAATGTGCGACGATCGCGGACTCGACCCCTGGATTGAAGTGGATGGTGGCCTCAAGGCCAACAACACCTGGCAGGTGCTGGAAGCGGGTGCCAATGCGATCGTGGCCGGTTCGGCAGTGTTCAAAGCTCCCGACTACGCCAAGGCGATCGAAGACATCCGCCACAGTCAACGCCCGGCGGCGATCGCGGTTTAGTTTAGACCCAGCGCCTTTTCTGCCATTTCCCCTCACCCCCCTCTTCCAGAACGGGAGAGGGGGGTAAAAGTTTGCAGCTCTCCCTTTGGATTTTCATCTGAGTATCGGCTATCCCGATGGGCAAGGGTAAATATCCCCACTTACTGGGTTCCAAATGGACGGCGACCAGCGACACCTTTGGCTGGCGGCATTTTCTGGTGACCAACCGCAAGAACGAAGGGGCAACGGTGTTCGCGGAAATGAAGTCGGCCTGTGGCCCCGATGTGCGGTTTTGGGTCAACGCGAAGGCCCTCAAAGATCGCCGGCTGTGGCTGCCGGGTTGGGTGCTGTTGGCGGATTTGACTTGAATCTTGGGCTACGTGCCCCGCTCCGTCATCAACGCCGCGGGGTGTTGCCGTATGGAGCGTGAGTCGATTTCGACGTAGTTGCGTAGCCCGCAACCAATCAAACTAGAAAATTGTTTTCCAGAGCGAGTTTCTAGACAAAGTCTTGATTTTTGGACAAACAAATTGGACTAACGCAAAAGATGGATTTGGGGGAGGTGGCGACCCTCGCCTACCATGGGAATGCCCTTAGATGTTGCAATCCATGAAATTGCCCCCTGGAAGTTTTGGTTGGCCCGTAGTGGGCGAAACCCTGGCGTTTTTGCGCGACCCCCGTTTTGTCCAGGAACGCCAGCAACGCTACGGCAACGTATTCAAGACTCACCTCATTGGCAAGCCCACGGTGTTCTTGTTTGGGGCCGAAGCCAATCAATTTGTGCTGAGCAACGAAAACAAGTTGTTTGTGGTGGGATGGCCCCCCAGCACCCGCGCGTTGTTGGGAGTCAATTCTTTGGCTTTGCAAACCGGCAGCACCCATACGCAGCGCCGTAAGTTGCTGGCCCAAGCCTTTCAGCCCCGGGCGTTGGCAGGATACTTGCCCACCATGCTGGCGATCGCCGAGGAATACTGCCAACGGTGGTGCGCCCAGGGGGCGTTTGCCTGGTATCCCGAACTGCGCCAATACACCTTTGATGTGGCGGGGGCATTGCTGGTGGGAACCGATCGCGCCGCCACCGGCGAGTTGGGGCACCTGTTCGAGACCTGGAGCGGCGGTTTGTTTGCCCTCCCCTTCAATCTGCCATGGACGGCCTTTGGCCAAGCCCTGCGGGCCCGCGATCGCCTCCTGCAATACATCGAAACCATGGTGCAGCAACGGCGAAGCACCCCCAACCCCGGCACCGATGCCCTGGGGATTTTGGTCAGCGCCACCGATGAGGACGGCCAGCAGCTTTCCATTACCGAACTCAACGAACAGGTGCAATTGCTGTTGTTTGCCGGCCACGAAACCCTCACCTCGGCGATCGCCGGGTTTTGCCTGTTGTTGGCCCAGCATCCCGCCGTAAAAGCCAAAGCCCGCGCCGAACAGCAGGCGATCGGGGGGGACATCACCCCCGAAACCCTCAAGGAAATGGCATACCTCGAAGCCGTCATCCAAGAAACCCTGCGGTGCATTCCCCCGGTGGGCGGCGGCTTCCGAGAAACCCTGGCGGATTGCACCTGGCAAGATTACACCATTCCCAAAGGCTGGACGGTGCTGTACCACATCGCGACCACCCACACCCTACCGGACTTGTATCCCCATCCCGGAGCCTTCGATCCCGATCGCTTTTTGGTCGAGAAACGCCCCAAGCCCTTTGGTTATGTACCCTTTGGCGGCGGACTGCGGGAATGCCTCGGCAAAGAATTCGCCCGCCTCGAAATGAAAGCCTTTGGGGCCCACCTGCTCCGTCACTACGAATGGGAGTTGCCCCCCGATGGCGACTCCACCCTCATCCTCAATCCTACCCCCCACCCCAAAGACAACCTCCGTATCCATTTCTCTCGTCTTATTTCGCAAACATGAGTCTCTTTTCAAGACTTGATTTAAGTCTCACGATTTTGAATTGAGATCAAATTTGGGGACGTACCAAATTCTTCTGTGGGTTCGCCGAATGGGATGCCGCGGAAGGTCTCCCTTAGCCAGAATTTCCCTTGTCCCCTTTTCTCAAATGGAGAGAAGGGGATAGGCGGCATTTTTGCTCTCTCTTCCCTGTGGGGGAGGGGGAAAGCAGCGGCGGGTTTTGGGCTATTGGATGGTGTCCCGCGCCCATGGCAAACCACCAATGTCTCAAGCTAAGACTTTAAGACGCAAGCCTGGCATTAAAACGAGTCTCGTTATCTCTTTTTGGGATGATAACGGTATTGGATGAATAAAGGTTTCGAGGGCAGGTACGACCGCAACCAGTGTTGGGACAGAAAGACCAAAAATCTTTGGAAAGCCTTACCAGCGACCCCCATGGCAAAGTACCGCAAAGGCGCATTCTTGCGTCAAAGGGGCCGCTACAGACCCAGAGCGGGTTTCCGGGTTTTTCTACGGGGGGTTGCTGGAACTTTTACCAAACTTTTGCCAGGGGCCGCTAACGCCCCCTAGACAGCTTGCCCAGCAAGGGTTTAACTTTTGAGGGGTTCGG
>DMPD01000361.1:0-3656 GCA_003456125.1 Cyanobacteria bacterium UBA8156
TCTATCCGAAACGACTATATGTGTAGTAGGTGTCTACTTGATTAGGGCCAACTTCGGCTGCCACACTACCGCAATTCCCCCTCACCCTAAATCCCTCGCCCCTTGTGGGAGAAGGATTTAGAAGATGGCTCCTATCTCTCCTCTCCTGCCTTGGGAGAGGGGCCGGGGGTGAGGGCAAACATCGCAAATTTCAGCGAAATGTCTGTAAGTTCACCGAGGGATGGGCGATCGTCTTGGGAAACCGGGTTGCGGTTTTGCCCCCCGTTGGGGAGGGTCACGGTAAACGTTGTCCCTTGATGCGGCACGCTTTCGACGGCGATGGTGCCTCGATGCACCTCGACGGCTTCTTTGACCGCATACAGACCCACGCCACTACCGGCAACATTCAAAGCGTTGTCTGCCCGACGAAACAACTCAAACAACTCGTTCCTAAATTCGGGGGGAATGCCAATGCCCCGATCGCTCACCTGAAATTGCACCGTTTGAGGAGTGACCTGCACATGCAAACGCACCGTCTGCCTTGAATGAGAATATTTGATGGCATTGCTCAGGAGGTTGTGCAAAACAATCCGCACCAAATGCGCATCGAGGGCGAGTGCCGTGGTGGTGAACTCGTAGCACGCCACAATGGGAGTCGTTTTGGCCACGGTGCTATCCCAAAGCTCATCTACCACATCCCCGCAGAGGCTCTCCTGCAGAAATTGTAGGGTCATGGGCTCTATCCGCAGCGGCCGCTGTACCGACTGCCTTACGGACTCATGGTACAACCGCTCGAGAAAATCATCCAAAATGTGGTGAATGTTTTGCACCGAGCGCTCAATCCGTGTCAAAGCCGCCTCAAACTGCGCACCGCTCAGGACGCGCCCTTGATACCGCAGCCGATTGACGGTGAGGCCCACCGCCGCCATCGGCGACCCCAAATCGTGACGAATTCGGCAGATCAGCGCCAGCCGCTCGTCCTGCAATTGCGCTGCCCGCTCCCGATCGCGTTGCTCCCGCTCGTGTCGGGCGATCGCCACCGACAATGTGGTGAGCATCTCCTCTAACCCAAAAGGTTTTACCAGATAGCCATAGGGCGATACCGACAGCGCTTCATCGAGGGTTTGGCTATCGCTGCGGGCACTCATGAACACAATGGGCAGATGCCCTCGCTGTTGCAGAGCCCGGGCCGCAACAATGCCGCTCCCCCCATCCCCCAAATAAATATCGCAAAGCATTGCAGCAAACCGGGTATCTTGGGCCAGGGCTTCCTCCACCGTGTGGGCTACGGTTACCAACCATCCCTGGCTCTCCAAAAAAGTAGCCAGAGCCTGTGCTTCGGCAACATTGCCCTCGAGCAGCAAGAGCGGTTGCTGCAATGCATTCATAGATGCATTCATAAAGTTTTCGCTGCCTTGCATCCCCCACTCCCATTCTACATGGCTTTCGACGATACAGGCCTCAAGCCCGGTTCAAGCCGGGGACGTCACAATGGGCCAGGGGTTTTGGGGATCGAAGGCGGTGCCGTCGGCAAACACAATGGGGCTTTCCGGCTCAGGCGGGACGGGCAGTTCCAGTTCGGCGGCGGCGGCGTGGAAGACCTCCGTACCCAAAAGCCGATCGAGCAGAACCTCCGGGTCGGCGGGACGAGCCACCAAACCCCAACGCACCATTTCCGTCAGCACCCATAGGTGTTCCCGGCGTTGGGGAGCGTTGTCCCCGAAAAAAACATGAAAATCTTTGGTGTATTGTTCGGTGCCGGTACCGGTGCGGAAGGGCCCCGCCAATCCTGGGCGTACCCAAACAGGGTCGGCATTGAGGTAGGCCGGTCGGCACAAAATTTGCAGGACTTCTTCCCGATTTTCGGAGACTTGACAAAATTGACAGGCTTGCAGCAGCGCTTGCACCAAGGCGCGATGGGTCTGGGGATGGGCGATCGCCCAGTCGCGGCGGACGGCTAACACCTTTTCCGGGTGACCGGGCCAAATGTCGAGGTCGGTGGCGGCGACCCAACCAATGCCGGCCGCCACGGCCCGCGAGTTCCAGGGTTCCCCCACGCAATACCCCAGCAAATTGCCAGCGGAAAGGTTGGCCACCATTTGCGGCGGCGGCACCACTTCCAAGCGGGTATCGCGATCGGGGTGTACCCCCAAATTCATCAACCACCGCCGCAACAACAGGTTGTGCATCGACGCGGGATGCACCATGCCCAAAGCCAGGTGTTTTTCCCGGAGATAGGAGGCGATCGCCAAGGGCGTGCGCAGACCCTGTTCCCACAGGGTACGATCCAGGGTGATGGCGTTGCCGTTGCGGTTGAGGGTGAGAGCGGTCATCATCGGTACCGGCTCCATGCCCAAGGTTAGGGCCAAGGGCATCCCGGTGACCACCGCCGCGCCATCGAGGTTTCCCTCCAGCAAATCTTCGGCGATCGCCCCCCAACCCGTACTCCGCACCAAGTTCACATCCAGACCCTGGGCCGCAAAAAAACCTTTCTCCAGGGCGATCGCCAAGGGCGCACAGTCGGTGAGGGGAATAAACCCGAGGTCAAGGGTGGTTTTTTCGAGGTTTTCGCGCTGCCGCACCAGGCCTTTGGCCCGGGCTAACTGCAACTGTTTGCGGGCCTTTTGCCGGTTCAGAAAATCCACCAGTTCCCCCCGCAGCCGGTAGTAAGCGGGATGGTTTACCACCGTCAGCCGTTCCCGGGGGCGGGGTAAATCCACCTTCAGGATCTGACCGATTCGGGCGGCGGGGCCATTGGTCAACATCACAATGCGATCGCTCAGCAACAGCGCTTCATCGACATCGTGGGTCACCATCAACGCCGAAATTTGGTGATGGTTGCAGATTTCCATCAGTTGCTCTTGGAGGCGGCCGCGGGTCAGGGCATCCAACGCCCCAAACGGTTCATCCAGCAACAACAGTTTGGGCCGCAACGCCAGTGCCCGGGCAATGCCCACCCGTTGTTTCATCCCCCCCGACAACTCCCGTGGATACTTATCAGCAGCGTGGCGCAAATGTACTAAGTCAATGTGTTCCTCCACAATTTGCCGCCGCTCTTCCTTGGGCAAATGGACAAACACCCGGTTCACCCCCAACGCAATGTTTTGGCGCACCGTCAACCACGGCAACAACGAATGGTTCTGAAACACCACCATGCGATCGGGGCCCGGCCCCCGCACCTCTTTCCCTTCCAGGATTACCCCCCCCGCCGAAGCCCGATCCAACCCCGCCACAATGTTGAGCAGGGTGGATTTGCCGCAGCCAGAGTGACCAATGGCGCAAATGAATTCCCCTGGCTCGATGGTGAGATCAATGCCTTTGAGCGCAATATAGGGCCCCTGCGGTGTGGGAAACACCCGATCCACCGCATCAATCTCTAGGAACTTGGGGCCGCCGGGCAATTCACACTTGGGAAACACAGGATTCTCCTTAGGTACAGGACATTTTGCGGAGGGGCCAGAGGGTTGCCCTCGACCCGGAAGCGGGAGAGGGGAGCCACCAGCCTCAGTCCTCCTCGTGGAGGGCAAAACGGTGGAACAGAAAGTCCAAAAGGTGGTTGCGCAGGGTGTAGTAATTTGGGTCTTCGGCGATCGCCGCCCGGTTGCGCGGTCGCGGAAACGGCACCGGCACAATCTCCCCGATTTTGGCCGCCGGCCCGTTGGTCATCATCACAATGC
>DMPD01000361.1:3981-4118 GCA_003456125.1 Cyanobacteria bacterium UBA8156
TCATCATCACAATGCGATCGCTGAGGTAAATGGCTTCGTCAATTTCATGGGTAATGGCTAACACCGTCAGCCGGTGTTCCCGCCAAATTTCCAGCAATTTGTCCTGCAGTTCTTCCCGGGTGATGGGATCGAGGGCG
>DMPD01000040.1:0-3023 GCA_003456125.1 Cyanobacteria bacterium UBA8156
ATCGCACGGTGCCTGTCCAGTGGCGATCGCCCCGCGTGACAGTCAAGCGATCGCCCAGGAAGTCTCCCCGCAGTTCCCCCGTTGCCAGACCGCAAAACAGGGTGCGACCGGCCCACACTTGGGGAGCCCTCTGCCGGAGCCACCCGTCATCGCCATTGAGGACAGCGATTTTATCCGGGGCCAGGGCTGCCAACAATTCGCATTTGGCTTGGGCGATTGCCTCTTGGGAACCCAACCGGCCAATGTGGGCGGTGCCAATGTTGGTGATCGCCGCTACATCGGGGCGAGCCGTGCGGGCCAGGCGATCGATCTCACCGGGGCCCCGCATGCCCATTTCCACCACCGCAAACCCGTGTTGTTTGGGGTTCAGTCCCAGCAACGTTTGGGCCACCCCAATATCGTTGTTGTGGTTGGCCAAGTTTTTGGCTACGGTTTGGCCCGTCGGCACAAAAAACGCGAGCAAGCTGGCCAACAATTCTTTGGTGGTGGTTTTGCCCGCCGATCCAGTCACGGCGATCACAGGGAAACCACAGCGATCGCGGTGCCAGCGGGCCAAGGTCTGATAGGCGGCCAACGGTTCCGCCGCCAGAAAGGGGCCATCGGGGGAAAACTCCGGGCGGCGGTGGGGGGGCACAATGACTCCAATCGCCCCTTTGGTCAAAGCGTCTAGGGCAAAATCGCACCCATCAAAGCGATCGCCGGCCAGGGCGATAAACAAGTCTCCAGGCTGGATGGTGCGGGAATCGGTGTGAATCCGTTGTACCGGGGCATCGACGCTGGGGGGGGTCACCCCCAATACTTGCGCCAAAGCCGAGAGCCAACCAATCATGGATACCTTTCCAAAATGGGGGCAGTATAGCGCAGGGCTTGATAAGATCGGTAGGGAAGCGTTGGTGCTGCCTGTGGCTCCCCCATCCAAAACCCCCGACGAAGAGCGCCGCGAAGCCGAGCAATTGCGGGATTTGCAACTGTTGCTCGAAAACCTGTTTCAACGGGAAGAAGTCACTGCCCGCTTGGTTTTGAGCCATCTGTACGACATGGGAGTTATCAACCTCGCCAACCACAAAGCGGCCCATCCCCTCCTCAACCAGCCCCTGAAACACACCGCCAAACTGGTCAAGCCGGCGGTGCAGCCCCTGGCCCTGCGGTGGTTTCAACAAAATTGCCCCAAGCTCATCGTCGATTGGTTGCACGAGCAAGTGGCTTTTGCAAACACCGTAGATGTGGCGGCGATCGCGGCGACCCGCCCCCCATCCCTGCCCGCGGCGAGTTCTGCCGGCGAAACAGCAGCGGAACTCGATCGCCTGCGCCAACAGGTACGCCAATTCCGGCGGTTGACCACCGGGCTTGCCCTCTCCCTCATTGTCGTCACCGGTGGCGGTGTCTGGGCGATGGGTCGGTGGCAACCGTGGAATGCTACCAAGCCGGCTGCCGTGTCTAGACCATAACGCAAGGATTCAAGAAAATTTGTGTTGACCCCAACCCCTATGGTTCCGTTGTTGGTGCCGGCCGCCGGGAGCGGTCGGCGTATGGGTGCCGACCGTAACAAATTGTTGTTGCCCCTGGGCGATCGCCCCGTTTTGCACTACACCCTGGCCGCAGCTCTCGCGGCGACGACGATCGGCGAAGTGGTGTTGATGGGACAAGAAAAAGATTTTCCGGCTTTTGCCGAAATTGTGGAGGCTTTGCACCCTGTCAAGCCCGTGCGCTGGGTGGTGGGGGGAGCCACCCGCCAAGCCTCGGTCTATGCCGGTTTGATGGCTTTGCCGGCATCCACCACCGGAGTGCTGATTCACGATGGGGCCCGGTGTTTGGCCACCCCCGCCCTGTTCGATCGCTGTGCGGCGGCTTTGGCCCACCGGGAAGGCTTGGTGGCCGCGGTGCCGGTCAAAGATACGATTAAAGAAGTGGTAAACGAAAAGGTGGTGGGGACTCCCCCCCGCGATCGCCTGTGGGCGGCCCAGACCCCCCAAGGTTTTGCCTATGCCCAAATTGTGGCCGCCCATCGCCAAGCCTTGGTCGAGGGTTGGGAAGTCACCGATGATGCCGCTCTGTTTGAGAAACTGGGGTGGCCCGTCGCGATTGTTCCCGGCGAAGAAACCAACCTGAAAATTACCACCCCCCAAGACCTGGCGATCGCCCGGTTTCTTTTGCAAGCCCATTGCCAGAACCAACCATGAACCCTTTGTCTACACCTACGGTTACGTTTGCCCGTGCGATCAAGAGCTGGGTACAAACCAATCCTGCGCTCACGCAAATGCTGCGCCGCTGGTACTACCAGTGGCTTTTGCGGGACACGGGTCACAATTTTGTGCGACAGGAAATCAACGGTCGGGTGTGGAAGTTGGCTCCCCGTTTCGCTCTTCATGCCAACCTGTACGAGCCGCAGGTAGGGCAATGGCTTCAGGATTGGTTACGCCCTGGAGACGTATTTTGGGATGTTGGTGCCAACGTTGGCCTGATTGCCATAGCCGCCGCCACGTTGGTTCAGCCGGCGGGACATGTATTGGCCATTGAACCAGCACCGGGAAACCTGCGAGACCTGCAGCGCCACGTGGAGCTCAATAATGTAGCGGAAACTGTCCGCATCATCCGCGCCGCTGTGTGCGATCGCCATGGAGGTAACGTATCCCTAAGCCTATTGGGAGAAGACGGCAATTCTTGCAGCAATTCTTTGATGTTCAGTGGCACGACCGTAGCGGCATCGCCAAAGACAAGCCAAAGCATGGATGTACCTGCCATCAGCCTGGACGGGCTTTGGCAAGAACGGGGTCAAGTGCCGACCGTGATTAAAATTGACGTAGAAGGAGCGGAATGGCTGGTTTTGCAAGGAGCTACCACCCTCCTGCAGCAGAAAAATGCGCCGATTTTGATTTTGGCCGTGCATCCATTCTGGTTGGCCCATCCGGACGAAGTGGTGGCGATACAAACCCACCTGGAAGCGCTGGGCTACAGCTTGCAGGATGGTCAAGGACATCGACCCGAGCGGCTCGGCTACGGCGAATATAGTCGTTTCGGATAGA
>DMPD01000040.1:3432-5278 GCA_003456125.1 Cyanobacteria bacterium UBA8156
TAATTAAAATGACTATATCTTTGTTTACCGCCCCAGCGCTGGCCCCAAGGCTAGACCTAAAACGCTTTACAGACCAGAAAGACCGTACATTCCGCTTGCCGGGCGATCTCCTCGGGGATATTTCCCTGCACCAGCTTGGACAAGAGGCTTTCGCGGCTGGCCCCCAACACCAAAGCATCGCAGCGGTAGCTCTGGGCCAAATCCAGAATGGCCGCCACCACATCGGTGGCACACAGGGCCACGGTCGTCACCGCACCCCTTGCCGATTGGGGCAAAGCCTCCCGCAGACGTTCTATATCCGGCTCCAGAAATTCCGAGGGGCTTTCTTCGCCGGGACGCAGTACCTGACAGACCACGACCGATACCACAGAATTGGCGGCACTGAGGTAGGGCAAAAGTTCCAGAGCCCGGCGGGCATTGGGGCCCCCCGCCACCGGCACCAACCAGCGTTGCAAAGAAGAGGGGTCGGCTGTGGCAAACTTCACCAACACCAAATCGCAGCGGCTTTGCTGTACCAACCCCTCTAGGGTCTGCCCAAAGGTCTCGTCCCGCTGGCTGCGCCACCCCATCACCACCAAGTTGGCGTGGCTATCCCGGGCCGCATCGGCGATCGCCCCGCCTGCGCTCTGGGCAATCCGTACCTGACAATGGGCCGGCACCCCCACCGTCAATACCTCCATCCGGGCCTGCTCCAACAACTCGATGGCCGGTTCCACATCCACCACCGTTTCCGTCGGGCGATCGCGGGGGGCTACCACCACCCCATGGCAAAACTCCACCTCGAACCCCCACCGGCGGGCCATGGCCGCCGCCAACTGGGCCAAAACCGGAATCGTTTCGGGATTGGCTACCGGCACCAACACCGTACCCCGCCCCGCCGCCGGCGATCGCCGTTGGTAGACCAAATAGGAGCCAAGCCGGGCCGGCGTATTCTCCACGTGCAGCCGCTCCACCTCCGCCCGCAAAATATCGCTGCGGGTAATAATCCCCACCAAGTGGCGGCGGTCCACCACCGGCAACCGCGATAGTTTGTAATGGGAGAGCAAATACAACACCCGGGCCAACGTATCTTGAGGGGCCACCACAATTGGATTGGGGGTCATCACCTGAGATAAGGGGACATCGGGCCGCTCCCGCCGCTGTTGGGCCTGTTCCAAGTCGGTCTGGGTGACAATGCCCACCAACTCTCCATCCTGCACCACCGGAAAACCCCGATGGTGCGATCGCCCAAAGGCCTGCACCGTTTCCGCGAGGGTGAAGTTCGCCGCCAACACCTCCACCCTGGGCTGCATCACCTCTTCCGCCGTCAACTGCAACCAAATGCCATCTTGGGGCACCGTCGGCAAGTCGATGCCGCTCAGGCGCAACAAATGTTCGTAGAGGGAACCCGGTGCCAGTTTTTCCGCCACCAAATAGGCTGTTGTCACCGATACCATCAACGGCAACACCAAATTAAAATTGGTGGTTAGCTCAAAGACCATGGCGATCGCCGTCATGGGCACCTTCGCCACCGCGCCAAAAAAAGCTCCCATCCCGGCCAACGCATAGGTTGCCGGATGGCCCAACCCCAACCAAGTTTCTTCGAGGCGGCTCACCACCGAGCCGATGGCTGCCCCAAACACCAGACTGGGAAAGAACAATCCCCCCGGGATTTCCGCCCAACAGGCCAGCAGGGTAAGTCCGAGGCGCACCCCCAACACCCCCAAGGCATAGGGAATGCCCGCATCTCCAGCCGCCAAACGTTGCTGCAACCCTGAACTGTCGCGGAAATCCGCTAGAAAAGCCAACGTCAAACCGGTAAGCCCCCCGGCGATCGCCCCCCGTGCCACCAGGGGCCACCGCCGCC
>DMPD01000165.1 GCA_003456125.1 Cyanobacteria bacterium UBA8156
CGCGCTGGCGCTGTAACCGTCAGCCTGGACGTGTGGCATTTGGACGTACCGGAGTTCTTGGAGTGCCAGACCGAGAACGGCGACCAACGGCGCAAAGCCTACGACATTTTCCCGCAGTTGGTTATCCCCGATGAGTTTATGCGCCGGGTCTCGGAGGGCAACGGCTGGACGTTGGTAGACCCCTACGAAGTGCGCACCAAGCTGGGCATTGAGTTGGCAGAATCGTGGGGCGATGCCTTTGACAGCGTTTATCGACAAGTGGAGCTTGCGGCGTACGATGGCAAGCTGACTTTGACCAAAACCGTTGTGGCCCGTGACCTGTTCAAGGAAATCATGCGGCGGCAGGTGGAGACGGGGATGCCTTACTTGGCGTTCAAGGACACCATTAACCGGGCGAACCCCAACAAGCATTCAGGGTATATTCCCTGCACAAATTTATGTACGGAAGCTTTCGGTGTCGTTGATTTCAATCACGCCTACACCTGCAACCTCAGTAGCATCAACCTGGCCAACACCGCCGCCGAAGAAACCCCGGAAATCTGCGAAACGGCGGTGCGATTGCTGGACAACGCCATCGACATTACCGTAGCCCCGTTCGCCGCGAGCGATCGCCATAACGAGCGGTACCGAACGATCGGCGTTGGGGCGATGGGGTTGGCGGACTGGCTGGCGGCCCGCAAACTGAGTTACAAAAACACCGGCGAGATTTCCGACCTGTTTGAGGAAATCGGTTATCACTGCACGCGGGCATCGATGGAGTTGGCCAAAGAACGCGGGGCTTATCCGGCGTTTGAGGGCAGCACCTGGAGCCGGGGCGATTTGATTGGCGCGAAACCTGTTGAGTGGTACCTCAAGCACACCGCCAACGCTGCCCGATGGCTAGAACTGTCTGCCAACATCCGTTTGCACGGTATCCGCAATAGCCAAATCACGGCGATCGCTCCGAACACCTCCTCCTCTTTGGTGCAGGGTTGTACCGCTTCGGTGCTGCCCGCCTACAGCCGGTTCTTCTACGACAAATGGGCAAAGGGGGTGGTGCCGATCGCGCCGCCGTTTATTCGGGACTACTTTTGGCACTACTCCGAAAACAAGCACGTGCCGCAGACAACGGTGGTGGAGGCGATCGCCACGATCCAACAATGGATTGATACCGGCATCTCCATGGAGTTGTTGTTTAACCTCAACGAAAACGCCTACGGAGAGGGGATCACGCTCAAAGCCAAAGATGTGTTTGATACCCTATTGCTGGCATGGCGGCGCGGCTGCAAAGCGGTTTACTATGTGCGGACGGTGCAGAAAGACGCATTCAAAGAGGAGGCGTGCTCGGCGTGCGCCAACTAAAATTGCAACTTCAGGAGTCAAAATGACGAGCACAACCATGAAGCCGAACCGGATTTTTAACCCCGGCGGCAACGATGATGTGAGCCATCGCACGATTTGGTTTGGTGATACCACCAACCTCATGCAATTGAACGACGTGCGGTACAACTGGGCGATCGCACTGTACAAACAGATGCGCGAGAACTTTTGGATTCCCGAGAAGATCGACATCACCCAAGACGTGACCGATTACGCCAACCTGACCCCAGACGAACGCCGGGCTTTTGATGGTATTCTCTCCTACCTCACGTTTTTGGACTCCATTCAGACCTGCAACATCCCCCACCTCAAAGCTTGCGTAACCGCGCCAGAGGTGGCTTTGTGCATGGCAGAGCAGACTTCGCAGGAGTGTTTGCATAACGCCTCATACCAGTACATGATCGAGACCATCATCCCGAGCGATCGCCGCGATGAGGTTTACGAGTTTTGGCGCACCGATCGCATTCTCAAAGAACGTTGTGAGTACATTGCCGGGATGTACCAAGCCTATGTAGACAACCCTACCCCCGCCAACTATTTCACGGCATTGGTGGCAGATTATTTGCTGGAGGGAGTGTACTTTTACAACGGATTTATCTTTTTCTACAATTTGGCTTCGCGGATGTTGATGCCGGGCAGCGCCGACATTTTCAAGATGATCAACCGAGATGAGTTGAGCCACGTGCGGTTGTATCAGAAATTGCTTCCGGAGGCGATGGCGATGTTTGACCACAACCCAGCTCAGATTTACGAAATGACCGAGCGGGCGGTGCAGTATGAGTGTCAATGGACAAATCACATTGTCGGCGATCGCATCCTGGGGATTACCTCCGACAGCACCGAGCGGTATACCAAATACCTCGCAAACATCCGGTTGCGGGCGATTGGGTTGGAGCTGTTGTACCCGGGCGATCGCTACACCAAAAGCCCCTATGCGCACTTGGAGCGGTTCTCGGACACCAAAAAAGACGGCAACACCAAAGCCAACTTCTTTGAGGCCAGCGTAACCAGTTATGTGATGTCTTCGGGGTTGGATGGGTGGGATGAGTTTTAGGGCTTGGGGATGTCCTCCAGGGAAGTCAGCAATTCCAACAGGGGCAGGTTGGGGGGAAACTTGCCGTCTCGTTTCACTTGGGCGATGGTTTCTTCCGGGATGCGCCACTGGAGTTTGCGACCCAGGGCCCGCAGCAGGTCGCCGCGATCGATGACTCCGGCAATGGAACCCACGGGGGACACCACCGTGAGGTGGTTTAATCCGGTCTGTTCCAGTTTTTGGATGACGGTGGCCAGCAAATCGGTGAGTTGCACCGAGACCAGTTCAGCGGTGGGAATTACCAAAGCGCTGAGGGGGGTGCTGTCCCAAGCATGGCGATCGATGCTGCGCAATTTGTCGGGGTTCACCAGACCGCGATCGCGGCCGTTGGCGGTGGCGTAGAACAAAGCGCCGTGGTGGGTATGCTCCGAAAACACCAAATGCTCATCGGTAAATTGCCGCAAAGACATTTCTGCATCCAGCAGCCGAAAATCCCGGGTCATGGCCGCTTCAGCGGTGACCGTGTACAAAGCGTGTTGCAACGTGGCCGTTTGCAGGTTGGCGAGGGCGCTGCTGGTGATGAAAAATCCCATCAAGGCAAACAACAGACCGCCGATCGCCCCTAACAGAAACAGCGCCAATCCCACCAGCAACAACAGCAGACCAAAGGTTTGACCGGTGCCCGCCGACCACCGTATCCCCGTGAGGCGATCGCCCGTCAGCTTCCAGATCGCCGCTTTAAGGGCATGGCCGCCATCCATTGGCAAGCCCGGAATCAGGTTGATGAGGGCCAACAACAAATTGGCTTGGGCTACCTGCAAAGCCATCAGGCTGAACAGGGTGCGGGCCGCGCCTACGGTCTGGGCTAAGTTGGTCAGAGCAGCTTGCCATTCCTCCGGCTTGACGTTGCGGCTGGCCGTGAAGATACCGCCATCGCTGCACCAGGCCGCCCCCCACAACAACAGCACCCCGATCGCCAAATTGCACAGCGGGCCGGCGATCGCCACTTGGAAGAGGGTACCGGGTTTGGGGAACTCCCCTTCGATGGACGTGACAGCCCGCAACGGGAACAGGGAAATGGCTTGCACTTTGGCGCCGCAGCGCTTGGCCGTCAGGCTGTGGGCCAACTCGTGGCTCAGCAGCGAGCCCAGCAACCCTACCGCCACCAAAAATCCGAACAGGAGGGGTTGGGGGGTCAAAGAGCGGTAGCCCCGGCCGTAATCCCAGGTAAAGGCCAGCAGAATAAACAACCACCACGGATCGACAAACAACGGAATACCCCACACCGCGCCCAGTCGAATTCCGCCCCGCATCGATCCGCTCCCATTGCTTTGCTCTATGCTACTCTGCCTCTTCGGTAGCGCTGCCCATTTCGGGAATGCCCAGAATACTCACCACCGTGCCGGTAAGGGGAATAGCGAGAAACAACCCCAGCAAGCGGCCAAGCCCCCACCAACACGGCACGCCAAAAGTGCTGACCCCAGAAAAAGCCCAGAAAGTTGCGGCGAATGGCTTGGGGCACAAGGATTTGGAGGTTGTGGGGCAACCGCCCAATGCACCATCGCCACGGCCGTTCCCCATCCAACAACCTGAAAAACGTCACCACTACCCGTTGTGCCGTGGCAAAACCCGCCTCTAGGGCCAGCAACAGTTGCTTTGGCATCCACGTTGATTTCCCGCCGTCGTTGTTTAACTTGTGAGGGGTTTGGGGAGCTATAAGTCCCGCGCTCTACCTGAAAGGTGAGCGTCGGGATACATGGACTCCCCGTGCCTGTCGATTCCCCTCGATAGGGATGAGACAAGCGTTTACCAGTGGCTATAGCTTGTGGTAAGCTATAGCTATGATAACAATGAACTACACCTACCGAATCTATCCAGATGCCATGCAGCAAACTGAACTGCTGGAGTGGCTTGAGACGTGCAGAGGCGTGTATAACTACGCTTTGCGCGAACTCAAAGACTGGATTGCTTCGCGTAAGTGTCCAGTAGACAGATGCTCGTTGGAGAAAGAGTACAGCATTCCCGCCGACGAGTCGTTTCCGTCTTATCACCGTCAGCAAAACAACCTGCCCAAAGCCAAGAAGCAGTTCCTGCATTTGGGCAAGGTGCATTCTCAGGTGTTGCAAACTACGATTCGTAGACTGCACGATACATGGGAAGCGTTTCAAAAGCGTGGGCATGGGTTCCCGCGTTTCAAAAAGTTTGGTCAGTTCAAGTCCTTTGTGTTCCCTCAGTTCCAGGACAATCCTATCAATGGCTTTGCTATCAAGCTGCCAAAGATCGGGGAAGTGCCCATCAACCTGCATCGCCCTATCCCTGACGGGTTCAAGGTCAAGCAGGTGAGGGTTTTGTCTAAGGTGCGGGGTACGCAATGGTACGTGGTTGTCACTATTGAATCGAGTGTGTCTATTCCCGATGTTCCGGCTCATGGTCGAGCAATTGGGATTGACCTTGGGTTGGAGCGATTCTTGACTGCTTCGGATGGCAGTTTCCAAGAGCGACCCAAGTTTTTCAAGTCGATGCAACGCAAGCTGAAATTGCTGCAACGCAGAGCGGTACGAAAACAGAAGGGTTCTCAAAACTGGGAGAAGGCACAAATCGAAGTTGCCAGAATGTACCATCGGATTGCGAATCGTCGTAAAGATTTCCATCTGAAGACGGCACATAAACTGTGCGACCAAGCGCAAACTATCTTTGCAGAAGACCTCAATGTCAAAGGTCTGACGCGGGGAATGCTGCGAAAAGATTGTGTTGATGCTGCCTTTGGACAATTTCTGTCTCTGACGGAATGGGTGTGCTGGAAACGCGGAGTGTACTTTGCTAAAGTCAACCCAAACGGCACCAGTCAAACCTGCCCATTCTGCCTTGCTACTGTGAGCAAAGGGTTGGAAGTCAGAGAGCATTATTGTCCTGAGTGTGGGTATCGGACTCATCGGGATCATGCGGCAGCAGAGATGGTGTTGCATCGTGGACTAGAGAATGTAGTAGCCCAGGGACTCTGGGGAATGGAAACAGCCTGTCAAGTCGGTCTGTCGGGGGTCTATGACCTAGATAAGTGGCGTGGGGCAGGAAT
>DMPD01000205.1 GCA_003456125.1 Cyanobacteria bacterium UBA8156
GTATCTTGGCTGGGGGAAGGGACACCGCCGCCGGTGCCTGGCGATCGCCTGCGGTGGGAAAATTGGCTGGCCCTGCGGCGGGCTTGGTCGCTCTGAGGTTACCGATGCGCAAAATTCTGGTATTGCTGGGGGTTGCCCTGGGCAGCGTCTTGGCTTTTCAGTATTGGGAGTACCGTGCCCGGCTGGGGTTGGTCCCCCCTTGTTTGCAAGTATCTCGCCTGTTGTATGCCAAGGAGAAGGTGTGGGGATGGGGCCCCGGTGGCCACGAAGCCGGCTTGCTGGTGTTCGCCCTGCCGGACAGCATTGCCCTGAATCCCAATTTTCGCCAAGCCTGTCCTCTTCCCTGGCTTCAAACCCCCGGCGATCGCCCCTTGGCCCATTTTCTCAATTCCCCCAGTTTTGATCTGAGCATCGATCCAGCCCTGGCCACGGCCATCGATCAAGCCTTTCGCCAACCGGGCAGCTATTACCACCGGCTACATCCCGGTCGCCTGCTGCTGGTCATCCCATCCCAAAAGCGAGTGGTCTATGCCTACGCCGGTTGAAAGGCTCTGCTACAAATTGCAACAAAGTGATGGCGATCGTCTCCAAATATCCTCCAACGCCGCTAGGCTGAAGCCAACACAGGCAGAATCAACTATGATCGGTGGAATCTGGGCCGAGGGACTGAATCGACTGGGGGATTGGAATCCGCAGGCGTTTCGTGAAATCAAAGGTCGGTTGACCCCGCGCAACCTGGCGTTGGTGATGGGGGCATCGGTACTACTCCAAGGTCTCTTGCTACTGGCATTTGCGTTGATGCTGCCCGATCCCGAAGGCGTGCGGGTTTTCAACACCTATTGCATCCCCGAAAGCCCGAACAGTCTGTTGTGCCGGGTGCCGATCCAAATTCGCTGGGACGTGTGGTGGCGACAGATTGCGGTAACCCTGAGTTGGCTTTTGCCCTATGCGATCGCCGTTCCCACCGTGGCCTTGACAGCGGGCAATTTGGCCCAAGAAGTCCAGCGGGGCACCCTCAATGTCTTGCGCTTGTCCCCCCAGCGCCCCTGGGCCCTGCTCCAAGGCAAGTTGTGGGGGGTGCCCTCCCCGATTTGGCTGGGGGCCCTCACGGTGTTGCCGTTGTACCTGTGGGCAGCGCGCCAAGGCGGCATCCCGTTGTCCTTTCTGCTGAGCTATGGCATTACTTGGGGCTTGGCGACCGGGGTGCTGAATACCGCGGCGGCCCTCTTCAGCCTCAACCTGGAAAACCAAGCCGACAAATTGCAGCCCCAAACCAGTACCGGCGTGGCGATCGGCGCGGCCGCCCTCGCCTGGACGATAGGGGTGCCGCTGGTTTCCTTTCTGGGTCTGGCGATCCTCTGGAGTGACAATGGCGTGTTGACTCCCCCTTGGGAGAGCCAATTGACTTGGTTTGGGTGGGCCCTGACCCAAGACCCCTGGTTGGGGCATCTGTGGGTATGGGGATGGCTCGGGGGGTGGGGCCGTAGTTTGCACCAGGCCGCCACCGCCCGCATGGCCAGCCCGTTGGCGCCGGTACCCACCAAAAGAGGCAGTTACTTTTTGACGGCTGGGTTGACCTTGTTGCTTTTGGGATTTCTCCCGACCGAACTCCAAGGGGCTTTTCTGCAGTTCCCCTTCTGGCTGGGGGGCATGGTTCTCTTCTGCACGGCTACCGGCTGTCTACAGAAACGGCAAACTTTGTTGGATTGGTTGCGGTATCGCCATCTGAGTGCCGATCGCCAGCCCCTGTGGCGCGATTTGTTGGTGGGGGAACGCAGCCCTTGGGTGCTTTGCATCGCCCTGAACGCCTTTTTGTTTGGCAGTCTGTGGAGTCTGTGGGTGGCGGTGCAGGAACCGAGCGCTTTGGCCACCGTCTCGATCGCATCCTTGTCCTTGGGAACCTCGGCGATCGCCTGGAATGCCCTGATGCAAACCCTCCGGCTGTGGGCCCGCCGTCCTCGTCAAGAAGCGCAAATGTCCGTCATTGGGCTGTTGATCTTGGTGCTGCCCAACTTGGTGGTTTTGGGCACCTGGCCCCTGCGCACTGTGGTTTGGCCGCTGTGGTTAGCCCTGGGTCAAACCTTCCTCGTTGCCGGCATCCTATCCCTGAGCATCCGCATCTGGGAAAAGCAAGGCGCGTCCGAATGGCAACGCTTGGCCGCCCGCCCCCAAGAACCGCTTTTGGTCACTTTATCGGGAGAACATCATGCTGGCTAGTTTCGTGGATTGGGTCGGCGATCGCAACCCCCAGTTGATGCGGGAATGGAAAGGACGGTGGCAGCCCCGCACCGTGGCGATCGCCCTTGCCTTGGCGGTTCTCGCCCAAGGATTGTTTATGCTGGCGTGGTGGAGCCAACTGCCTGACACCCAAGCCGTTACGGGAGGAGAGCGATACCACACCTACTGCCTCACCGGTGCCCCCAGCGCCTACAAAGCTTGTCTGTTGGACAGCAACAACCGGCTGATGGTGGACTGGGAACATTGGTACCTGGATCTCTTCCGGAGCTTTAACTGGTTGTTGCCCCTGAGTTGGTGGGTGCCCAGTGTTTTGTTTTTGGCCGCCGACATGCAGCGGGAAGAGTCTCGCGGTACCGCCACCTTCCTGCGGCTTTCGCCCCGTCCCCCCGCCGCCGTCCTCACCGGCAAACTGTGGGGGGTGCCCAGCCTCTGCGGCTTGATGCTGGCCAGTGCGGTGCCCCTCCATCTGTGGATTGCCCACCAAGTGCAAGCCGAGCTCCGGTTTGTCGGTGAGTACTACCTGCTTTTGGCCGCCGGTACGATGCTGTTGTTTCCGTTGACCCTGTTGCTCGCGGCGATCGCCGGCAATCAACAACAGCGCAGCGATGTATTTACCGGTTTGACCTTGGTATTGGCGGGTGGTGTCGGCTTCGGCTTTGGTTTGGTCTTTTTGCTGGCCAACCTGGCGATCGCCTGGGAAGGTCCCGATGCCCATTACTTCACCCAAGCCACCAACTTTCCGGTGTACTGGTTTGGCCACCGCCTCAATGGCACCCGGTTTATCCCCTGTGCCTTCACGCTGGCGAACCTCCTGTGGCTAGCCCGCTGGGCCTGGGTTGGTCTCAAGCGCCGCTTTGCCGACCCGCACGCCCCCGTATTTCGCAAATCCCAAGCCTACCTCTTGTTGGGGTATTGGTACGTCCTGGGTCTAGGGTTTGTGTGGGACGAACACGGTTTTTGGGGTTCCGAAGCGATCCAGATTTGGCACTTTCTGATCCTGATGGCCAACGTCGCCGCGATCGCCGTCCTGTCGCCCCACCGCCAAACCCTCTTGGATTGGGCCCGCCATCGCCACCAAACCCGGCGCTCGGTTTGGCAAGACCTATTCCTCGCGGAAAACAGTCCGTCGCCCCCGGCGATCGCCCTCGCCCAGTTGGGACTGTTGGGGATCACGGCGATCGCCCTCCTGTGCCCCAACCGACTCACGACCCCGGAACGACTGGGCGTCTTGGCCGCCACCCTGCTGCTGGGGCTATGGAGCATCCTGTTGGCGGTCGTGGGGCAACGCTGCCTGCTGCTCAAAACCAACAAACGAATCCTGTGGGCCGGCGGCATCCTCGCCACCTTGGTCATTCTGCCGCCCCTAGTCTTGGCGATCGCCGGCATCCACCCCGACAAAATCCCTTTCCTCTGGTTGTTCACCACCTTTCCCAGCGCCCCCCTCTTCGGCAGCCGCCAGCCCACCCTCAGCCAGTGGGTGGGGGTCACCACCCTCGCCAGCCTCAGCAGTGGACTCTTGTACCAAAAGTACCGGCAACACCTAAAATGCCTCGGCACCTCCGAATGGCAACAGCTCCAGAGTAGCGTTCCCGCACCCAACCTTGACAGGGGATAGGCAGCGTGTTATGCTTGTTGACCGTTGTCTTAGCCCAGTCAGAAGCAAGCGCAGCCCAATTTCTATGCCGACAATTCAGCAGTTGATTCGCAGCGAGCGCCAGAAACTCGAGCGAAAGACCAAATCTCCCGCCCTCAAATCCTGTCCCCAGCGTCGTGGGGTTTGCACCCGTGTGTACACCACCACCCCCAAGAAGCCCAATTCGGCTTTGCGGAAAGTGGCGCGGGTACGTCTTACATCTGGGTTTGAGGTAACCGCTTACATTCCCGGGATTGGTCACAACCTGCAGGAGCACTCGGTGGTGATGATTCGGGGCGGCCGGGTGAAGGACTTGCCGGGGGTACGGTACCACATCATTCGGGGCACCCTGGATGCCTCGGGGGTCAAAGATCGGAAGCAGGGGCGTTCCAAGTACGGAGCCAAGCGTCCGAAGCCCGGTCAGCCAGCGGCAGCGGCAGGCAAAGGCGGCAAGAAGAAGTAGTGCCAAGAAGAGTAGTACCAAGAAGAAGTACCAAGAAGTCAGTGGTTCGAGGATAGTTGAAACTCGGCATATCCTGGCGGGGGGGCGCAGACCATCCCAAGCCATACCAAAAGCAACGCCAGGGGCAGAATGCAGAGCACCAACCGGATCCAGAACCGCATTAAGAACGGCATCAAGAACGGGCCCAAGAGAGGCTCCGCTTGAGGTCTCAAGCGAGGTCTCAAGCGCAATTCTACCGAAACGCTCCCAAGAAACCTGCGGGAAACCTAGAGAAACCACCAATCAGTCACCATGTCCAGAAGAGTTCGCGCCGCCAAGCGGCCCACCCCCCCCGATGCCCAATACAACAGCCGCTTGGTCAACATGCTGATCTTGCGGATGATGAAATGCGGTAAATACTCCCTAGCCTCGCGTATCGTCTACAACGCGCTGACCCTGATCGAGGAGAAGACCGGCAACCCTCCTTTGGAGGTATTTGATCGCGCCATCCGCAACATCACCCCCTTGGTGGAAGTGAAAGCGCGGCGGGTGGGCGGGGCTACCTACCAAGTACCCATGGAAGTGCGGAGCGATCGCGGTACCGCCTTGGCCCTGCGTTGGTTGGTGCAGTATTCCCGGCAGCGATCGGGGCGGGGGATGTCCAGCAAATTGGCCAACGAGTTGTTGGATGCTTCCAACGAGACCGGTGGTGCCATCCGCAAGCGGGAAGAGACCCACAAAATGGCCGAGGCCAACAAAGCCTTTGCCCACTACCGCTATTAACCTGCTGTTAAACTCCGAAGTTTTTGGTAGTTCTCCGTTCGATTTTTTCGATTTATTGATTTCTGCTGACTGCTGTTGCGTGCCTTCTCTGGGCCCCGAGTGCTATGTAATGCTTCCAAGTAATGCTTCCGGGCAGTAAAAGCAACAACCGGAGAGGGGGGTAAGGGAAAAGCCGATAGGCATCTCTGGGGGAGAGTTTTCGGTGAAGGGTTTGCGGTGGGTGATGTCTTGTTTCAGCAAACCGCCAGCATGGCATAATGTCTTAAGGTAAAGTTTACATTCCGTCAAGAGGAAGCAATCGTGGCTAGAACGATTCCCCTAGAAAGAGTCCGCAACATCGGTATTGCCGCCCACATTGATGCCGGCAAGACCACCACTACCGAGCGCATCCTGTTTTATTCCGGGGTCGTTCACAAGATTGGGGAGGTACACGAGGGCACCGCGGTAACCGACTGGATGGCGCAGGAGCGGGAGCGTGGGATCACCATCACCGCCGCGGCCATTTCCACGGCTTGGACGAAGCGGGATCCAGAGAACCCAACGCAGCCTTTGACGGGAGCTCTCGAGCACAAGATCAACATCATTGACACCCCTGGTCACGTGGACTTTACGATCGAGGTAGAGCGTTCGATGCGGGTGCTGGATGGTGTGATCACAGTACTGTGTTCCGTGGGTGGTGTGCAGCCCCAGACCGAGACGGTGTGGCGGCAGGCGGACCGCTACCGAGTGCCTCGCATCATCTTTGTGAACAAGATGGATCGCACGGGAGCCAACTTTTTCAAGGTGTATAGCCAAGTGCGCGATCGCCTGCGAACCAACGCCGTACCGTTGCAGGTTCCCATTGGTAGCGAAGGGGATTTTAAGGGGTTGGTGGACTTGGTACGGATGCGGGCCTACACCTACAACAACGATCAAGGCACCGACATTTCGGAAGGAGAAATTCCAGCGGATTTGTTGGAGGTGGCTCAAGAGTATCGTTTGAAACTCGCGGAAGCCGCCGCCGAGACCGATGATGTCTTGACGGAAAAGTATTTAGAAGGGGAAGAGCTGACCGAAGAGGAAATTCGGACGGCCGTCCGGAAAGCCACCCTAACGGGCAAAATGGTGCCGATGTTTTGCGGCTCTGCGTTCAAGAACAAGGGTGTGCAGTCGCTGTTGGATGCCGTGATTGACTACCTGCCGGCGCCCATTGACATTCCGGCCATTCGTGGGATGTTGCCCGATGGGGCGGAAGTAGAACGGAGCGCCGATGACAGTCAGCCCTGTGCCGCTTTGGCGTTCAAACTGATGAGCGACAAATACGGTGACCTCACCTTTGTGCGGGTGTATTCCGGGGTGGTGGCCAAGGGCACCTACCTTCTGAATGCTACAAAGAACAAGAAAGAGCGGATTTCGCGGTTGCTGGTCTTGAAAGCCGACGAACGGATTGAAGTAGATGAGCTACGGGCTGGGGATTTGGGAGCCGTGTTGGGGTTGAAAGACACGACCACCGGCGACACCCTTTGCGACGACGCCAACCCGGTGATTTTGGAATCACTGTTCATTCCGGAAGCCGTGATTTCGGTGGCCGTGGAGCCCAAAACCAAAGCAGACATGGATAAGTTGTCCAAGGCTTTGCAAGCGCTCTCGAAGGAGGATCCCACCTTTCGTGTCAACGTGGATCCGGAAACCAACCAGACCATCATTTCGGGGATGGGTGAACTGCACCTAGAGATTCTGGTGGATCGGATGTTGCGGGAATTCAACGTGGAAGCCAATGTTGGTGCACCGCAGGTAGCCTATCGGGAAACCGTACGGAAGGCGGTGCGGGCCGAAGGGAAGTTCATTCGTCAAAGCGGTGGAAAGGGTCAGTACGGCCATGTGGTCATCGAGTTGGAGCCGTCGGAGCCGGGCACCGGGTTTGAGTTTGTGTCTAAGATTGTGGGTGGAACCGTGCCGAAGGAGTATGTGGGGCCGGCAGAGCAGGGGATGAAAGAAGCCTGCGAATCGGGGATTTTGGCTGGGTACCCGGTAATTGATTTGCGGGCAACCTTGGTGGATGGTTCTTATCACGATGTGGACTCCTCCGAAATGGCCTTCAAGATTGCTGGTTCGATGGCGATCAAGGAAGCCGTGATGAAAGCCAATCCGGTACTGCTGGAGCCGATGATGAAGGTGGAAGTGGAAGTACCGGAAAACTTCTTGGGGGACGTGATGGGGGACTTGAACTCCCGTCGCGGTCAAATTGAGGGGATGGATTCCGAACAAGGCATAGCCAAGGTGGCTGCTCAGGTTCCTCTGGCAGAAATGTTTGGCTATGCCACGGACATCCGCTCCAAGACTCAGGGTAGAGGCGTGTTTTCGATGGAATTCAGCCGCTACGATGAGGTGCCCCGCAACGTGGCGGAAGCCATCATCGCCAAGAACAAGGGCAATAGCTGATCTGTTCTTGCGGGATGTTTCTGGAGTGATGTCTACCGTGAAACGCTTGCCGGTCAAGGCTCTACCTTTTCTGGCTGTGTTTCTCGCCAGCCCTATCAACAAACTATCTGAATCTCAAAAGGAGACACGGGAAGATCCATGGCACGCGCTAAGTTTGAACGCAACAAGCCCCACGTCAACATTGGTACGATTGGTCACGTAGACCATGGCAAAACGACTTTGACGGCGGCGATTACCATGACCCTCGCGGCTGCCGGTCAGGCGGCTGGTCGCAAGTACGACGAGATCGATGCGGCTCCTGAGGAAAAGGCGCGCGGCATTACGATCAACACGGCTCACGTGGAGTATCAGACGAAGGATCGTCACTATGCCCACGTGGATTGTCCCGGTCACGCTGACTACGTGAAGAACATGATCACGGGGGCAGCTCAGATGGATGGGGCAATTTTGCTGGTGTCGGCGGCAGATGGCCCGGAACCGCAAACCCGGGAGCATATTCTGTTGGCACGGCAGGTGGGTGTACCGCAGCTGGTGGTCTTCATGAATAAGGAAGACCTGATGGAAGGGGAAGAAGAGCTGATCGAGCTGGTGGAATTGGAAGTCCGTGAGCTGCTTTCTTCCTATGATTTTGACGGGGACAACCTGCCGATCGTTTTGGGTTCGGCCAAGCAGGCTTTGGATGCGATGATCGCCAACCCGAAGACGCAGCGGGGAGAAAATCCTTGGGTGGACAAGATTTGGAAGCTCATGGATGCGGTGGATGATTACATTCCGACCCCGGAACGGGCTGTTGACAAGCCTTTCTTGATGGCGGTGGAAGATGTGTTCTCGATCACCGGTCGGGGTACCGTGGCTACGGGTCGGATTGAACGGGGTAAGGTGAAGATTGGGGACAACGTGGAGTTGGTGGGCATTCGCGACACCCGCAACACAACGGTGACCGGTCTGGAAATGTTCCAAAAAACCTTGGAAGAAGGGCTGGCCGGAGACAACATCGGTGTGTTGATGCGCGGTATCACCAAGGATCAGGTGGAGCGGGGCATGGTGCTGGCCCAGCCCAAAACCATCAATCCCCACACGGAGTTTGAGGCGCAGGTGTATATCCTCACGGACAAGGAAGGCGGTCGGAAAACGCCGTTCTTTGCGGGCTATCGCCCTCAGTTCTACGTGCGGACTACGGATGTGACGGGTACGATCAAGGCATTCACGGCAGACGACGGCAGCTCGGCGGAAATGGTGATGCCGGGTGACCGGGTGAAAATGACGGTGGAGCTGATTGCGCCGATTGCCATTGAACAGGAGATGCGCTTTGCGATTCGGGAAGGCGGCCGGACAGTTGGTTCGGGTGTGGTGACCAAAATCGTGAAGTAGTTGGAGGAGGGTTTGCCCTTACGCCTCGTCCCTCTCCCGCGCTAGGAGAGGGATAAGGTAATACATGGCAGAGCCTTTGGTTCTCATTTGCAGCAAATTTGTTTTTGTTTCTTCTTTGATCTATCTCTGTGACCTGTGAAGACCTCCCCTGGGTGGGAGGTTTTTCGTTGGTGTGAATAAGGTGCGGATGTGGCTGCTGGCTGCCGGGCCCTGAACTTTGCCCGTGGCGATCGCGTCTAAGGACTGGCGTTAGCCTAGACCAACATTCAAGGTGGCGATCGTGGACATTCTGCCAAACCCCAGCAACGATTCTTTGATTGGTGCTTGGTGCGGAGATTGGGGTGGCTCTCCTGCGCTGGATAATTTGACTGGGCATACTGGGAGTACAGCGGCGCTGAAGGCTTTGGCTCTCGGTGTGGAGCACATTGTGCTCTCGGGGGAAAAATACATGGAGCTGAGCGATCGCGACTTCCTGCCGGAAGCTGCCGTTTTGCCCAAGGAAGACCTCGCGGCGGCGGTGACGGCAGGGGTTCAGGCCGCGGCGCTGGAAGCGGCTTTGGTTGGGAATTTACTGGCGGTGTTGGCGGATGTCGATGCTTGGGCTAACCCAATCGGTTTATCCTGAAAAGGTTCGTTTCGGAAGTCGGGCATGACGGAGCCGCTGCGGGAGCCTTGGCCCAATTTGGTGTTGTACCATCTGTTCAAATGGTCGGTGGTGAGTCCCCTGCTCCATGGAGCTTTTCGGGGGCGGATCTACGGGGCGGAGCGGGTGCCGACGACGGGGCCGTTGGTGGTGGTCAGCAACCATGCCAGCGATTTCGATCCCCCGATTGTCTCGAATTGTGTGGGGCGACCGGTGGCCTTTATGGCAAAAGAAGAATTGTTCCGGGTGCCGGTGTTGCGGGAGGCGATTCGGCTTTATGGGGCTTACCCGGTGAAGCGGGGAGCCAGCGATCGCGCGGCATTAAAGGCTTCGCTGGCGGTTTTGGCTCAGGGCTGGGCCTGTGGCGTGTTTCTGGACGGGACGCGATCGCCCGATGGGCGGGTGGTGGCCCCCAAACTGGGGGCGGCGCTGATTGCGGCGAAGGCCCGGGCTCCCCTGTTGCCGGTGTGTTTGTGGGGCACCCATGCCATTTTGCCCAAGGGGGCATCGTGGCCCCGGTGGTTTAGCCCGGTGACGGTGCGCATCGGGGAGGTTTTGCCGCCGCCGGCTTCGACCGATCGCCCGGAATTGGAGGCGGTATCGCAACGGTGCGCCGCCATCTTGAATGAAATGCACGCCCTGGGTCGATGATGGAGCCCGATCCCGATCGCTTGACGCCGTACTTGGAAGCGGTGCAGAAGTTGGGGGCTTCGGCGGTGGAGGTGTTTGGGTTTGCCTCCATGGCCACGACGGTGGAGTTTGCCGGGAATCGGCTGCACCAAATTTCC
>DMPD01000170.1 GCA_003456125.1 Cyanobacteria bacterium UBA8156
GTCCCCCACCGTACTCTGCTCAATGTGGGAATACACAATGCGGGTGTTAGCCCCGACGGTACTATCGCGGATGTAGGTACCCGGCCCGATCTGGCTGTTGGGGCCGATGGTGGTGTGGCCCCGCAGGTGGGTTTGGGGTTCAATCACCACATTGGGGGATAGCTCCACCGTATCGTCGATCGTGATGGACTCCGGCACAATCATGGTCACACCGGCCCGCATCCATTTTTCCCGCACCCGATCCAACAGTACCCGGTGGGCCCGCGCCAACTGCAGGCGATCGTTGATCCCCAGGCTTTCTTCGTAGTCTGCCACATCCAGGGCATACACCGGCTGCAAATAGTTGAAAACTTCCGTCAGGTAATACTCTTTCTGGTCGTTGTTGGTGGTGAGTTTGGGCAGGGCCGCCGCCAATTGCGGCCAATCAAAGCAGTAGATGCCGGCGCTCACCCGCCGATTTTGTCGCTGGGCTTCCGTACAGTCCCGATGCTCGACGATAAATTCAATCCGGTTGGTGTTGTCGCAAAACACCCGGCCGTATCCCGTGGGATCGGGCAGCAAGGCCGTTAATACCGTGGCCGCTGCTTTTTGCCGGCGATGGAAGTCCACCAATTCCGCCAGGGTTTCCGGCCGTAACAAAGGCGTATCCCCCGTCGAAACCACCAGTTCCCCGGTAAACCCCGCCAAGGGTTCCAGCAATTGTTGGATGGCGTGACCCGTCCCCAACTGCGGTTCCTGCCGCACAAATTCCAAATCGGAAATGCCCTGCAAGGCGGCTTCCACCAAGTCAGCCCGATACCCCACAATCGCAAATCGCCGATTGGGCTGCAAGCTGCAGGCTACCATCAAAGCCCGTTCGACCAGCGATCGCCCCCCCAAATCCTGCAACACTTTGGGGATGTCTGATTTCATGCGGGTGCCTTTGCCCGCCGCCAAGACCGCCACCGCCAACATGGGCCACCACAATTCTCCCGGCATATTTTACCGGCGATTGTCCATCAAGGTACTTCAAAATACACGGTGATTTCCTCGAGGGCCCGTACCCGGTTTTGGCGACGAAACACGTTGCTTTGGTATACCCGTCGGTTGTCTACATCCAATGCTGTCAGCCAACCGCTTTTGGGGTGGTAAGCGCCGGTCTCGAGGTTCAGCCAACCGGCCCCCGCCGCCAACTGCCCCGGCTCTACCCCCGGAAACATAAACGTAATGGTATGGCCGGTAACGATCGTTTTATCTGGGAAGAAACGTTTGGGGCTACAAAAGAACGGCTCACGAATCCAGCAAAATTCTCGGATTCCCTGTTCGTGCAAGGGCAGGTCGGGGTCTACCCCTGCGTGCACCAGCCATACTTCCCCCAGGTCAAGGTAGGTCGGACGCTGCGCCATCCACGCCAAATGGGCGGGGGCCACCACCCCATCGGCATAGCTGGTTAGGGTTTTGCTGCCGCCGTTGGCCAGCCACCCCCGCCAAGCCATCGCCGTCGGCGGGTGTTGGTGCGCTTCTAAGCACATGTACTCGTGGTTCCCCAGCAGGGACTCGGTGGCTTGTACCATCACCCAGTCCACAACAGCGGCACTCTCTTCGCCACGATCGATCAGGTCTCCCAAAAAGTACAGGCGATCGCTCTTGGTGAGTCCCACAAATTCAAGGAGGGACATCAACCCGGCGTAGTGCCCATGGACATCCCCAACCACCAAGCGGCGCAAGGTTTTTCCCCCAGATTTCAGCTCCTATCAGCCTAGCATAGGGGTTCGGGTGCGACGGTGGCCGGCTCGCCCCACACCACCTGCTCGTGGCGGTAGGCAACCATGCCGGGCTTGGCCCCCTTGGGCTTGAATAGGTGTTGCGGCTTTACCCAGACTACAGGAACCCGATCGCTGAGGCGGGCCCGGCTGTAATGGGCGGCCAGATTGGCCGCATACTGCAAATCTTGGGGTTCTGGCGGGGTTTGCGGTGCCAGCCGCAACAGGACGTGGCTGCCGGGAATTTCCTGGGCGTGCAACCAAATGTCCCAGGTCTGAGCCTCTCGCCACAGCCAATCGTTTTGGCGGTTGTTGCGACCGACCCACACTTCCCAACCGTTGGGGCTGGTGTAGCGCCGGCAGGCGGGGATGGCTTTGGGTTTGGCCTTGGGGCGGCTGGGGGCCGTCCAATAACCTTGCTCCACCAATTCCGCTTCGGTTTCCAGTAAGGTTTCCGGATCGTTTTCGCCGAGTTCTAGGGTGGCGGCCACCTGCTCCAAGTAGGCGATTTCCGCCGTCACAGCGGCCAACAGGGGGGCCAACACATCCCGCGATCGCCGTAGTTTTTGGTACTGGCGGTACCGGGCTTGAGCATTTTGTAAACCGGTAGTGGCGGGGTCTAGGGTTACAGTCCGGGGCTCCCCGGTGGCAAAATCCGGCAAGGTGATGGCGGCTAATCCCGGCTGCCAGAGGTGCAGGTGGGCCATCAACAAGTCGGCTTCGGCCCGCAGGGCATCGGCGGTCTCGCTGCGGGCCAGGCGATCGCGAAATCCCTCGGCTTTGCGCTGGAGTTTGGCCACCTGCGCTTGCATCCCCTGCCGCAGTTGCTGCGCCAAGTGGCGATCGGTTTCTTGCTGCAACCGAACTTCGTAATAGTCTGCCACGACCGCACTGGGGCCCGCACCGCCCCCCGTCCAGGCCAAGCCGTAGCCGGTAGCGGTTGCCTGCAATTGCAGGGTTTCATCGGCGATCGCCCGCAACCACCGTTGCCACACCGCAAACCCCCGTTCCCAGTCCGCCGCCGTGAGGGTATGGGGATCCGTCTTCAGGGAAAATCCCACTTGGGCCCACAACCCCTCCACCAAAGCGGTACTCACGCCCCGATAGGCCGACAAGGTAGCCTTCCCCAAAGGCAACCCCAACACCGTCAGGCGATCGCGCCATACCGCCAACGGCTCGGCGCGATCTGGGTTGGCGGCCAGGCGCGGCGGCGGCAATTGATAGGGCTCCCCTGTCTGCACCGATCGCAACCGGGACTGGCGATCGCCCACCTGACGGGCCGCGGCCACCACCATTCCTTCCCCATTCACCAATACCGCATTGCTGTATTGCCCCACAATTTCCAGGTAGAGGTACCAGCGGGGAGGGTCACCCGGCCGCTCGGCAAAATCAAACCGCAACACCCGCTCCCACGGTGCGGCCGGGACCACCGTCACCAACACCAACCCCTGTACCTGGTGCCCCACCTGCTGCCGAAAGGCAAACGTATCGGGGCGACGGGGGGGCAAACCGCTCCAACCAAACCGCGCCGCCTGGGGATGCCACGACAACGTGAGACCCTGCTTACCGGTAAACGTCCGCAACAACAACACCAGGGTAAAGCGATCGGGCTGCAACACCTGCTCGACCCGCCCCGGTAACCGGGCGCGCACCTCCACCGCCACGGCCACGGCCGCCGTAAAATCAAACGGTTGCATAGCCGAAATTGGTCTAGGCTAATCCACTTCCGGGCGAGGTCGCAACTGCTCCGATTCGTGGCATTCCTCCGAAGTCAGCAAATCTTGAGAAGAAAGCGTGCCCTTCGGCACCACCGACAGCCGGTTGGCCACCGCGCCAATGCTCTCCAGGCGTACCATCTCCTCCCACGAGCACACCTCGTCTTCGTCCTCGGTCTCATAGCGGATGGTAACCACGTCTCCTTCAATATCCAGGATGCGCGCCCGATCTAACCATCGCCCCTGATCCCGCAGATACACCCACACATCGCTCTTGGCTTCGCAGAGTTGGTAGATTTTGCGGTGCAACATTTGTTCGATTCCCCTGAAGTCTAGTAGGCATTCCCCCGCTCCCGGGCAGAAGTCCAATGAATCTTGCGCTCTCTAGCCTCATATAGCCTCATATAGCCTTATGTAAAGACTTATATTAAGCCTTACCTGAGCCTTACTTGCCAAAAACGGCTACGGGTTGAAATCTTCCCCCGGAGCTAGCCCCAGCAATGTGCCTTAAAAGTCTGCCCCCAAAGTTTCCCTTGAACTCTTTGCTGAACTCTTTGCGAAACACGAGACCCGCGAATTGCGAAACCCGTGAAACGTTAGCCCATGAAAAGTTGGGCAATGAAAAGTTAACCAGTAAAAAGCTAGACCAAGTCTGGGGTGCCTGCTCTAGGTCACAATTCTGGGTCACAATCTGGCGGACAGTCTGGGGTACAGTCTGGGGTACAGTCTGGGGTACAGTCTGGGGTACAGTCTGGGGTACAGTCTGGGGTACAGGTTGAACCCGGGACGGGAGGATGTCAGGATGCTTACCAATCTTGTTCAATTTTTCGGTTTGGAGCGTGCGGTGGTCAGCTCAAACGAGAGCATTGGCTTATTGTAACCGACGACCGCCGCAATCGAAAACCGTGATGACCATCACAAGCTGGTAAGATGAACGCGGCAGGTTTTCCCTACGGGATTGCGTTGGCATGAGAATTGCGGTAGATGCCATGGGGGGCGATCGGGCCCCCGCCGAAATTGTGGCCGGAGCGGTAATGGCTCAAGACCGGCTGGCAGCTCAAATGGTGTTGGTGGGCGATCGCGCGGCGATCGCGGCTTGCTTAGAAAAGCACTGCCAGCAATACTCCCAAGCCGTCCAGAAAATTGAAATCTGCGATGCCGAAGGGGCGATCGCCATGGACGAAGAGCCCTTGGAAGCCCTGCGGCGCAAGCCCAAATCCTCCATCGCCGTGGCCATGGACTTGGTCAAGAAAAAGGAAGCCGACGCGGTGGTTTCGGCGGGCCATACGGGGGCGGCCATGGTGGCGGCCTCCCTGCGCTTGGGGCGATTGCCGGGGGTGGATCGGGCGGCGATCGGGGCCTTTTTGCCGACGGCCATCCCCCACAAACCGGTATTGTTGTTGGATGTGGGGGCCAACGTCGATTGCCGGCCCAAATTTCTGGAGCAATTTGCCTTGATGGGTTCCATCTATTGCCGCTACGCTTTGGGGGTAGCCGAACCCAAAATCGGTTTGTTGAACATTGGCGAAGAAGCCAGCAAGGGGAACGACTTGGCGGTGCGGGTACACCAAGCCCTCCAGGATGACCCCCGCCTTTGTTTTGTGGGGAATGCGGAAGGGCGGGACGTGCTGAGCGGTCGGTTCGATGCTGTCATCTGCGATGGTTTCATGGGCAACGTGCTGCTGAAATTTGCCGAGGGGGTGGGTCTCCTGGCCATGCAAATCCTCAAGGAAGAGTTGCCGCGGGGGGCCCTCGGCAAATTGGGGTCGCTGCTGCTGCGGGGGAACTTCAAGCGCATCAAACAACGCATGGACTACGACGAATACGGCGGAGCCTTGTTGTTGGGAGTAGCCGGCATTTGCGTCATTGGCCATGGCAGTTCCAAAGGTACCAGCGTGTACAACGCCATCCGGGTGGCCAGCGATGCCGTGCGCAGCCAGTTGATCGATCGCCTGCGGGAAGAAATCGCCAAAACGCCGGTGCCCACTCCCAGCCGCGAACCCGCAGACTCCTAACGCCAAAATTCATGACCACAACCGGAGTACGCATTTGGGGCTACGGGGCAGCCGTCCCGGCCCGTCGGGTAACCAACGAGGAGCTAAGCCGGCGGGTGGAGACCACCGACGAATGGATTCAGGAACGCACCGGCATTCGCGAACGGCGGGTGCTGGGGCAAGGCGAATCTTTGGCCCTCTTGGCCGCTCAGGCCGGCGAGCAGGCCCTGGCCCACACCGGCCTCACCCCCAACGATGTGGATTTGATTTTGTTGGCCACCTCCACCCCCGACGATTTGTTTGGGTCGGCTCCCCAGGTGCAGGCGTTGTTGGGGGCGACCCGAGCCCTCGCGTTTGACCTGACGGCGGCCTGTTCGGGGTTTGCCTTTGCCTTGGTGACGGCGGCCCAGTTTGTGCAAGCTGGCACGTACCAAAATGTCTTGGTAATTGGGGCCGATGTGCTGACGCGGTGGGTGGATTGGGGCGATCGCCGCACCTGCATTTTGTTTGGGGACGGGGCTGGTGCCGTTGTGGTATCCGCGTCTCCAGTCAACCACTGGCTGGGCTGGGACGGGGGCACCAATGGCCAAGATGGTCATCTGCTGGAATTGGCCTACCGCGGGGAACACTATGGCCCGGTGGACATGAACGGGCGAGAGGTGTATCGGTTTGCCGTGACAACGGTGCCGGAGGTGTTGGCCAAAGCCCTGCACCGGGCCGGCTTGACCATCCCCGACGTGGATTGGTGGATTTTGCATCAGGCCAACCAACGCATCTTGGATGCTGTGGCCCAGCGTTTGGGGATTCCTCCAGCCCAAACCGTCAGCCACATGGGAGATTACGGCAACACTTCCGCCGCTTCCATTCCCCTTGCTTTAGCGGAGATCGCCAGCCAAGGACAATTGCAGTCAGGCCAAACCGTGGCGATCGCCGGCTTTGGGGCGGGGCTGAGTTGGGGGGCCGCCATTTTTCGTTGGGGCTAGGCTTGTGGTTGGGGACAAGTGGTTGGGGACAAGTGGTTGGGGACAAGTGGTTGGGGACAAGTGGTTGGGGACAAATCGAGGCTAGACAAATTTTGGACTTTGGGATATATTGCTCTTCCCAGGGGCGATTGGCACAGTGGTAGCGCACTTCCTTCACACGGAAGGGGTCACTGGTTCGAATCCAGTATCGCCCATATTTTTATCCCGGTTCTCTTTTCCAATCTTCTTTCACAATTCTTTTTTCACAGTTCTTTCTGACAAGTCTCTTTCACGAGTCTCTCCCACAGCCTTCTCTCATGGGGGCTCTCATGGGGGGAGAGAGAGCCAAAGGCAGTTGGTACGAATCCTACCGTGCTTTTCGCTATGCACCCCACATTTGAAGGCATTTGCGGTCAGGATACGGCCTTGACATTGCTGAGTGCGGGTTTGGCACGACAACGACTTGCCCCAGCCTACCTGTTTGTGGGGCCCGATGGGGTGGGCAAGAAACTGACGGCTGGCCGGTTGGCGGAGGCTTTACTAGGGCGATCGCCAGTGGCCCATCCCGATGTGTTGTGGGTCGAACCAACGTACCTCGAAAAAGGGCAGTTGCTGACCGTCCGGGAGGCGATCGCCCAAGGTTTGCGGCGGCGGGGCAGTCCCCAAATTCGCCTCGAACAGGTTCGCGAAATGGCGGCTTTTGTGAGCCGGGCCCCGCTGGTGGCCGGACGGTTGTTGGTGATTGTGGAAAATGCCGAAACCATGGCCGAAGGGGCCGCCAACGGTCTGTTGAAAACCCTTGAGGAACCCGGCCTGGCCACCTTGATTTTGCTGGCTCCAGAGCGCCATCGGTTGCTGCCCACCATTGTTTCGCGGTGCCAGATTGTACCGTTCTATCGTTTGGACGAACTGACCACCCGTACGCTGCTGCAACGGCAGCGGGCCGATGAGGTGCCAGCCCCCGTATTGGCGTTGGCCCAGGGTTCCCCCGGCCAGGCCCTGGTGGCTTGGCAGCAATACGAAGCGCTGACTGCGGAACGGCTGACCGCCTGGGAAGCCCCCCCCCCCCCCCCC
>DMPD01000305.1:0-13459 GCA_003456125.1 Cyanobacteria bacterium UBA8156
GCCAGTTGGATTTGAGGGCCGGCACGAGGGGGGTGGCCACTTGCATCCCCGGTGGCAACACCAAGGCCGCAAAAGCGACGATGCCCATGGCCACCGGAGCGGTGAGGGCCCCCACCCACGATCGCCCGGTGCGGCTGGTGGGGGTGCGATCTACCCACAAATGCACCGCCGATAGGCTCCAGGCCACAAACAGCAAAGATTCGTAGAGGTTGCTGAGGGGGAAATAGCCGGCCGCCAACCAACGGGCCCCCAACACTGTGGCCAAACACAGGTTGGCGATCGCCATGGTGGCGGTGCCCAACGGCCGCACCCAAGTCAACTGCGGGAAGAATGCCCCCGCCCAATACAACAACGTGGCGATCGCCAAATCGCCAAAAGCGCCATTGTCCGCCCAAGCCTGCAACCCAACCAGCGATACCATTGCGATCCAATCGTGATTATTTTCGGTAACCTCTCAAAACGGGTCGTAGGGGCACCGCCCCCGTCCCTGGTTTTCACCAGTACGGGCGTTTACACAGAGGTTCCCTTTATTCTACCGAACCGGTATGGGGCAGGGCCGCCACGATCGCCTCCAACACCCGGGCCACCGGCACCAATTCCAAACCGGCTACCGTGGGCAGGGTGCCCGCCGGCACGATCGCCCGCCGAAACCCCAGTTTAGCCGCTTCCTTGAGGCGGGCTTCGAGTTGGGACACGGCCCGCACCTGGCCCCCCAACCCCACTTCGCCGATGGCCACGGTGCGGGCATCCACCACGCGATCGCGAAAGCTGGCGGCGACGGCCAGGGCCACCCCCAAATCCACCGCCGGCTCGGCGACGTTGAGGCCGCCAGCGGTGGCCACATAGGCATCCATTTTCGAGAGGGGAATGCCCACCCGTTTTTCCAGCACGGCCAAAATCTGCAGAAAACGATTGGTTTCGATGCCCGTGGTGGTGCGGCGGGGAGAGCCGTAGCTGGTGGGGCTGACCAGGGCCTGCAATTCCACCACCAGGGGGCGCGTCCCCTCGCAGGCCACGATCGCCGTGGTGCCCGGCACCGCTTCGTCGCGATTGCCCAAAAACAACGCCGATGGATTTTCGACTTCGTGCAAACCCCGTTCCCCCATCTCGAAGACCCCCACCTCTTGGGTGGCCCCAAACCGATTTTTGACCGATCGCAACAGCCGGTGATGGGCAAAGCGATCGCCCTCAAAATACAAAACCGTGTCCACCAAATGTTCCAAAACCTTGGGGCCGGCGATCGCCCCTTCTTTGGTGACGTGGCCCACCACAAACAGAGAAACGGTTTCTTTTTTGGCCCAACGCATGAGGGCGCTGGTGCACTCCCGCACCTGGGACACCGAGCCGGGGGCTGCACTCAGGGTTGGCAAATACAACGCTTGAATGCTGTCGATCACGGCGATCGCCGGACGCAACCCCTGCAGTTCGCTCAGCACTGCCGTGAGATCGGTTTCCGGCAACAGGTACAAATTGGGGGGCGAAGCCAAGCCCAAGCGCTGGGATCGCAGTTTCACTTGGGTGGCGGATTCTTCGGCACAGACGTACAAAATGCGTTGGGAGACCGCCAATTGTTGGGCCACCGCCAGCAACAGGGTACTTTTGCCGATGCCCGGTTCCCCCCCCAGCAACACCAGCGAGCCGGCGACGAGCCCCCCCCCCAACACCCGATCCAACTCGCGGTAGCCCGAGGGTTGCCGCGCCAAGCGATCGTCGGCAATTTCCGCCAACGTTTGCGATCGCTGGGCCGAACCCGTAGCGATGGGGAGGGCCGTAGCGGGCGCCTTGACCGTCTCTTCGAGGGTATTCCACGCGCCGCAATCGGGACAGCGGCCGTACATCTGGCCAAATTCAGCCCCGCAGGCCCGACACACATACTTGGTTTTGGGTTTGGCCATAATTCACACCAAAACTTTGCACAACAACAGACGGCGGGGCCCCCACCAACCGCCAGCGGTGCTCACCAACCGAAACCCCTGGCGGGCATAGAGACGGCGGGCCGGTTCATTATCGGCGAGCACGTGCAAATGCAACGTCGGCTCCCCCGCCTGGCGCACCAAATCTTCGCACCGTTGCAGCAATTGGCCGGCATAGCCCAAACGGCGATACTCCGGGGCGATCGCCAAATTGGCCAGGTAGGGGTGGGGCGGGGTACCCCAAAACCAAGGCCACGGTTCCGAGCGGTAGGCCAACTCTACGGTGCCCACGAGATGTCCCCCCTGTTCTGCGACCAAACACACGCTGTGGGGGCGCTGACCCCGCTGCCGCAAATCCAGTTGGAGACTCAGGCATACGTAGGGAAACAACCAGGCTGGCCACCAGGAATCGGGGCCAAAATAAAAACAACGGCCCAGCAAAGCCGCCAAATCGGGAATGTCGTCGGGGGTCAGCGGCCGCACCACCAGCTCAGCCATGGGCGATCGGCAACCCAAACCAAAATTGCGCCCCGGCCCCCGGCTCGCTGTGGGCCCCGATTTGTCCGCCGTGGGCTTCCACAATTTGCCGGCAGAGGTACAGCCCCAGCCCCAACCCGGCTTGGTAACGGCTGCCCTTCCCCCGCACATACCGCTCAAACAACGCCTCCACGTTTTCCAGCCCCACCCCATCGTCCGTCACTTCACAGCGCACCTGGGGCCCCTCCCGACCGGTAGTCAGGGTCAGCGTCAATCCCGGTGGATTGTGTTTGAGGGCATTGGTCACCAAATTTTCCAGCCCCCGCCGCAATTGCAAGGGATCGGCCCACACCGTCGGCAAATCCGCCGCCAAATGCACCTGAACCGTCGCTTCGTTTTGGGCCAACGTGGGCTGAAAATCGCTGACCACTGCCGCCGCCAACTCCGATAACCCCACCGCCTCGCAATGCAGGGCCGCCGCCCCCACCTCCAACGCATGGCTGTCCAACAACCGCTCCAGCATCTCCAATTGCTGTCCGCTGCTCCGCCGCAATCGCTCCACGACCGCCCGCGGCAGGGCGATCGTCTCCTCTGGGGGATGTTTCGCCAAAAGATTGTTCAGCAACAACTGCATGCCCACAATCGGGGTACGCAGATCGTGGGTCACCGCCTGCAAGAAGAAATCCTTGAGTTCGCTCAGTTCCTGCAATTCGGCCAAACGTTGTTGCAACTGATCGGTACGTTCCCGCACCTGCTGCTCCAGGGTGCCATTCAACCCACACACCTGTTGGTAAAGCTGGGCTTGGTGCATGGCGATCGCCACCTGGGTAGCCAACTTTTCCAACAACTCCACCTCGTAGGGCTGCCAGTGCCGGGGCTCCGAACACTGGTGCACCCCCAACACCCCCAAAAAGCGGCCCCCTTGCCAAATCGGTGCAATCAGCACCGCCCGCACGCAAAATGCTTCCCGGAAATCGGCATCGTCCCGAAAAAGGTCGGAATGCTCGGCATCGTTGATCGCGATCGCCCGGTCGGTGGTAAACATCGCCGTAGCGGCACAAACCTCGTCGGCGGGAAACACCCAATGGCGCATCGAAGGAAACCGGGGATCGCAGGACTCCGCCGCAATTCGGCCTTCGTCGGTCTTCTCATCGCGCCAGCCCACAAACACCCGATCCACCGCCAACACCTGCCGCACCTCCGCCGTCGTCGTGGCCAAAATTTCCGATAACTCCAAAGAGCGGCGAATGCGCAACGCAATTTCTCCCAACAGGCGATCGCGCTCGAGAGCTGCCTTGAGTTGGTTTTGCACCTGCTTGTATTCAGTAATGTCGTGCACCGTGGCAATCAGGGCCGGTTCTCCATCCCAAGCCAACAACTCCGCCGAAAACAACCCAATGGCGATGCGATCGTCCTTGGTGCGAAAGGCAAACTCCACATTGCGGAGGTGACCATGGGTCTGCAATTGGGCCACCATAAACGCGCGATCGTCCGGATGGTGCCACAACCCCAGTTCCGCCGTCGTGCGGCCCAGCAGCTCGCCGTGACGGTACCCCGTCAACTGGGAAAAACTCTCGTTGGCTTCCAGAATGCGGCCGGTGGCCAAGGTTGTGACCACAATGGCGCTGGGGCTGGATTGAAACGCCCGGGCGTGGTGTTCCCGACAGGGTACAGCAACAGAAGTCATGGCAAGCCCATCCGCAAGTATTCCTATGGTAATCCGCTTGCTTTTTGGGGATTGAAGCCGTCAAACCGGGCGCACCCCATGCTGACACGTTTCCCCTCATCCCCCAACCCCATTTTCCGCGAAGGGGAGCCGGGTTCAAAGTCCCTCTCCCAGGAAGGGGGATTTAGGGTGAAGGATGGGATGCACGCAGTCAAACTGCTAAAAACACTGCCAAGATCACCTCCATTTGCACCAGGGCCTGGCGCACTTGAGCCACCCCTTGTTCCTGGGAAAGGGGTTGGCCCGTCCAGGGGTCTGGCGGCAACAGGGGCAAGACGCGGGCGATCAATTCCGGCACCAGCAGGCTTTCCTCCCACAAAAAGCGCAGGCAAAGCTGGGCCGGTCGCGTTAAATAAACCGGCTTGGCGGTGGTTTGCGGTAGCAATGGGTTGATCAGCAAAGGTTCATATTCTTGCAAACACTCCCGCAGACTGGTTTCCAATCGCTCCACTTTCAAGATGGGGTTCAAGATTGCCTGGGCTTGAGCCCATTGCGACTCTTTCCAGGTGCCTGGTAAATCCAGTTCCCGCGTGGGTTGGGCGCTGCACCAAAAATCAAACAGGCGATGGCTAGCCACCAGCAAATCATGGGCGTGGAGCTGCTCCATGTCGCTGGCTTCCTCCAAAAACAACCGCACCGTATCCGGCAATTCATCCGGTTTGGCAAACAAGTCCAGCAAGTTCCAACTGCGACTGTCCACCATTCCCAGGAAATACAGCCCGGCGCTTTCCAACATCGAAAACAAATCGGGGATGGAAAACCCTTTGTCCCCTTGCAACAAAAAATTGCTGTTGAGGAACTCGGCGTCATCTCGATACTTGTCTTGCCAAATGGCTTTCTTCATAAACGTATCGTTTTTGAGGGCACCCATCCATTCCCGCACAACCTGGTGTTCAAATTCGCTGGGGGCACTCTCCATCAAGCCCAACATCCGCATCAATTCCTGGCTGCGAAAAAATACTACCCGGGCATTGGCGCTGTGCAAATTGGCCCGAATAATTCCCCCCGGCTTCAACACCGCCGCCATCTGTTGCAAGCCAGCCCACGGATCGGGCAACAGATACAGCACCTCATGGCAGTTGATGTAGTCAAATTGCTTGCCTAGTTGAGGCAAATCTTCGGCGGCCATGCCCCGGCAATCGGCCGTGTAACCCTGGAACTGCAACCGCTCGGCCGTCAGTTGGGCCGATCGCACCGACAGATCGATCGCCGTGAGGTGGGCTCCGGGATTGGCTTCCGCTAGCAGTAGGGTGGTGACCCCCGCGCCGCACCCCACATCCAAGATATCGAGGGGGCCTGCCGGGACGCGGCGATCGCGCAGGTAGAAGGGGATGGCCGCCGCGTAGGGAAAGAGGCGATCGGGGTCTTGGCGAAAGCTAAAAGTAAACGGCACCTGGCCTTGGTAGGGGTAAGCCTCGTAAACGTTGTAGAGGTTTTGTTGGGTTTGGGAAGATTCCATGGGGCCCCGGGGTGGACTGCGCCTAGTATACGGTTTGGGGCGATCCAGGGCACTCCAAGAACACGGCCAACCGGCGCACCAAGGGCAGCAACGCTTGCTGCCGCAACACGGCCATGGGCAAGGCAGACCCAGGCGGCAACCCCGCCGCCACCTGCGCCATCAGGGTCGATACCGGCAAGTGCTCCGACCACAACTGCCTCAGGCAAAGCTGGGGCAGCCATCCCAACTGCTCCGTGGCAGCCGTGGTCTGGGGCAAAAACGAATGCAAGGTCAAAGGCTCGTAGGTGACCAAATTTTTTTGCAACAGGGCCGCCAGCGGTGCTACCCGCAGAATAGGATTCAGGGTAGCCGATGCGTGGGCCCAACGCTCCTCGCTCCAGGCTTCGGGTTCTGGTGCGTTGCCTTTTGGCACGGGACTAGCCCAAAAATCCAACAGGCGATGGTTGCCCACGATCAAATCATGGGCGTGCAGTTGCGCCATGGGAGTGGCGTTTGCCAGAAATTCCGCAATGCGATCGGGGAAGGGAGAGGTCAACCAATCCGATAAATCCCACCCTCGGCGATCAACCATGCCCAAAAAGTGCAACCCCGAGGGGTTCAGGAAGTCGAACAATTGGGGCACGGTAAAACCCTTGTCGCCATGAAACAAAAAGTTGTTGTTGAAATAGTCCGGGTCATGGGCCCGTTCGGGCCGCCACACGGCTTGTTTGAAGGGCAGGTCGTCCCGCAGGGCAACCATCCAGTCCCGGATCGCCGCGTAAGCCGTTGGCGTGGGGGCGGTTTCCATCCAGCCCAAAAGCGCCATCAGGGTCTGGGCGCGATACATCGGTGCTCGGGCGTGGGTGCTGTGGAGGTTGGCCCGCAGGATCCCCCCTGGTTTTAGGGCCTGGGCCAGGATTTGCAACCCCAAACCGGGATCGGGGAGCAAATACAGTACTTCGTGGCAATTGATGTAGTCAAATTGCCGACCCAACTGGGGCAAATCTTCGAGCGCTAGCACGTGCCCCGCCACGGTGTAGCCCTGGGTTTGCAACCGAGCCACCGTTTGTTGCACCGACCTTGCCGATAAATCCATGGCGACGAGACAAGCCCCGGGATTGGCTTCCGCCAGCAGCAGGGTGGTGACGCCGGCCCCGCATCCCACGTCCAGGATGTCTAGGGGGGCCGTGGGCACGCGGCGATCGCGCAGATAGAACGGGATCGCCGCGGCGAACGGGAAGTGGGCCGCCGCATCGTGGCGAAAACCCGCCTCCAGGGCCACCGCCCCTTGGTAGGGATGATCTTCGTAGGTCTGCCGAATCAGGTCGTACATGGAAAAACTGCCTGGAGAAATCATGATGGGGGGTGATCGATCTGGGGGAAGGGGTGGGTACGTTAAGGGGGCAAGGAATTGCAATCCAACCTTAACCCCAAAGGAAAGACCATGAAATCTGAATTCAAAGCCAAGCTGGTGCAGCACCTGCTCAACAAAAAGAACTCCGAAAAGGGCTTCACCCTGATCGAATTGTTGGTGGTAATCATCATCATCGGGATTCTGGCTGCCATTGCTTTGCCTTCGTTCTTGAACCAAGCCCAAAAGGCCCGTCAGTCGGAAGCCAAGACCTACACCGGCTCGATGAACCGCTCGCAGCAAGCGTTCTACCTGGAGAAGCAAACCTTCGCCGCAACCATCGGCTTCTTGGGCTTGGGCATCAACACCCAAACCGACAACTACAAGTACGGCATTGATGTGGCGACGGAAATTCTGAACAACACCGCCCCCGCCAACGTGGCCAGCAACAGCTTCGTGAACAACTACGGTGTGCAACGGGCTACCACGCTGAAGGGCTACGCTGGTACCACCTGGGTGGGTACGACCCAAACGGGCGATGAAGCCAATACCTTGGCCATCCTCTGCGAAAATGCGCAAACCGGTGCCGGTGCCAAAAACGTGAGCGGTACGTCGATCACGGCCACCACCATTTCGCAGTTGCCCTGTGCCGGTGGCATGGACTCCGTGAAGTAGTTTGAGCTTCGCAGACTTCTCGATCGCAGCGATGTTTTCTCGTTGACGGTTTGAAGGCTTCCTGAGAGCAATCTCGGGGAGCCTTTATTGTTGAACTTTGAGGTGTTTTCCCTTGCCCACTTCGGCAAACTCAGAGCATCCCCTCTCCCAGGGCAGGAGCGGGACTTAGGGTAAGGGGGGGGATTGCTGCGGCAGCGAAGATTTGTCCTAATCAAGTAGGCAACTGCCAAGGAATGAGTCCAGCTTGTCCTTGGTTTCTGCCGTTTGTTGTGCACAGTCCAAGCAATTTCGGCTAGGCAACTCTGACGCTATGCCGTCAACCAAAGGGCGGGGCGATCGCCTCGACCGCCCCGCGCCGATACCGCAAACGACCGCTGCGTTTTACCCATTGGGGTTCCAATCCGGCTTGGGCCAATTGTTCCACGACGGTGGTCGGGGGACAGCCCACAATGACGGCCGCTTCTTCCAAACCGATCCACTGCTGGGCAAACTTCGCCAATAAATTTTCTGGAGGTTCCCGCCACAACATCGCCAACAGGGTTTTGAGCAACAGCCAGCAGGCCAAGGCATCGTCGGCCGCCCGGTGCGATCGCGCGATCGGGAAATTGAAATGCCGCACCAGATTGGGCAAACTGCGGGAGGGCAAGTCCGCCAACAACAGCCGGGCCAACTGCACGGTGCACAACTGCTCTTGGGGAAGGCGGGCAAACGCAATTCCCAGACGGGCCAATTCCCGACGGGCGAAGGTGTAGTCAAAACTGACGTTGTGACCCGTCAAAATACCCGCCTGCAAGACCGGCACATAGTCGGGCCAAACGGTTTGGGGGGTGGGGGCTTGGGCCAACATCGCGGGGCGAATGCCGGTAAATTGCTGGATGCGCGGCGGGATGGCCATGCCCGGATCGATCAAATCGCAGCGCTGGAGGGTGATTCCCTCCCGCAAACTGGCCCGCACCACCGCCACCTCGATCGCCCGATCGAAGTCAAAATTGCCGCCGGTGGTCTCCAAATCAATCACCACAAAGGTTTCACCGGCCAAGTCGTAGTAAAAATCCAACAATTCCTGCGATCGCATGGTCAGGGGGGAAAATAGGCTGCGCACTCCCGGCGGAAGGGTTCATCCACATGGGCGATGCCTTGGGTCACCAAGGCCCGATTGATGTTTTCTTCGGCAAAGACTTCCGCCACCAACCGCCCGTAGGCATCCTTGGCCAAGACCCGCAACGATAGGGGCTTGCCCCACAGCGCTTCCCGCAACGCCCGGCGCGCTTGCCGCCCCCCCGGCGCTTCGAGGGTGGGCGTGCCCACACAGGCCAACGTTACCTTGGTTTTGATGCCGTTCTGCAACAACGCAAAATTATCGCCATCGAAGAATTGCAGCAAGGGGGGCGCTGCCATCGCCGGCCCCCCCCAGCCCAACACCACTACCATCAGCCCGACCCACAGCCAGCGCCCCATCCTTCACAAGTCCCAGGCGAGGGGGTCATCACCCAACCCATCGGTCACGATCCGCCCCAGGGATTCGATCGCCGCGAGGGTTTCTGCGGTCAACGTCACGCTGGCGGCCTGAGCATTCTCGATGGCCTGGGCCGCCGTCCGAGCCCCCACAATGGCATGCACCGACGCCCTCAGCCGCCCAGCGGCTACCAACCACGCCAGGGCCATGTTCCCCACCGACAGTCCCAAGTTTTGGGCAATGGGTTCCAAACCGTCCAGGGCTCGCTGTACCCGGGCGTAGGGTTCCGGGGCAAACAACCGATGCTTGGCCCGAAATTCGGTGGCCGCCGGGCGATCGCCCCCCCGGTAGCGCCCCGCCAACAACCCCTGGGCCAACGGCGAATAGGCCAACACCGAAATTTGCCGCTCGCCACAATAGGGAATCAACTCTTTTTCCACCTGTCGCCAAAACAGGGAGTAGGGGGGCTGCACGGTATCAATGCGGCCGTAGCGCTCTGCTTCCTGCAACTGCGCCAACGAAAAATTGGACACCCCGATCGCCCGGATTTTCCCCTGTTCCTTCAGGAGATTCAAAGCCGCCATGGTCTCGCCAATGGGCACCGCCTCCGTGCCAAAACTCCCCGCCGGCCAGTGAATTTGATACAAGTCAATAACCTCGGTTTGCAGGTTGCGCAAGGAGCGATCGCAAGCCGCCAGCACGTCGTCATGGCGCAGATGGTTCGGAAACACCTTGGTCAGCAACTGCACCCGATCGCGATCGCTCGCCAGGGCCTGGGCCACCACCCGTTCGCTATGGCCATCCCCGTAAATCTCCGCTGTGTCGAAGGTGGTCACCCCCGCGGCCAAAGCCGCCCGCATCGCCGCGATCGATTCGGCATCATCGATGTTGTCCCAGCCGCGCTTTCCTGCCTGCCACGTGCCAAAAATCACCGTGGTGGCAGCAACCTCGGAAGTACCCAGGGGGCGCGTCGGCAAAACCATAAGAAAAAACCTCAAAAGGGCGTTTTGATTTTCGGCTCTTTGTAGTTGAGTTCCTTGAGCCGCCGCAGAATGAACCCGTAGTATTCTTGCAAAAAGGATTCCAATGTGGTCAAAGAGTCGGGGTCGATGCCAAACACCCGATGGGTTTCCGCCATGTCCGCTGTCAGGGGACGATCGCCCGCCAACACCTCCACAAAGGCCATCCGCTCCGAAACCCCGTAGCCCCACTCAAACGCCAACGCCATCTTGCGGACAAACCGGAACAACCCCAACGGCATGTTGGCGGTGCGGGCCGTCTTCCCCGAAAACCGCTCGCATTGGCGCACAATTTCGCTTGGTGAATAGGCCTTCGGCCCGGCGATCGCAAAGGTCTGGCGGGAGGCGGCTGGCAGGGTCAAGGCCTTCACGGCAAACCGGGCAATGTCTTGGGTATTGGCGTAGGCAAGGGGACACCCCTCCCCCGTCAACCAAATGCTTTGCCCTTCCAAAATGGGGATGGCGTACTGGCCAATCAAGCCCTGCATGAACCCCGCCGGCCGCAAAATCGTGAAATCCAAAGAGGTTTGCTGCAAAAACTTTTCAATGCAGTATTTGATCTCCATCAGGGGCACCTGTGGAAAATGCTCCGCCCCCAAAATCGAGAAAAACACAAACTTTTGGATGCCGTGGCGCTCCGCCGCCTGAATCAGGGCCACTTTCCCCAACCAATCCACTTGCCGAATTCGTTGGGCATCGTTGGCCCGGGTGGTGGCCGCATCGATAATTTGGGTGATGTCTTCGAGGGCAGGAACCAGGGTCGCCGGTTTGGTCAAATCCCCCCGCACCAGTTCCGCTCCCCATTCCCGCAAAAAACCGGCCTTCTGAAAATTGCGCACCAAACAGCGTACCGGCAGTCCCTCGTCCAAGGCCCGCCGCACCACTTGGCGGCCCAATGTGCCCGTTGCCCCCACCACCAGTAAGCTCATAGTTTGGTTAAACCTGTTTTGGTTAAACGAGAATTGTTAACGTATATTAACTTATCCGGTTTCCCGAACAAATTCCGTGTATTGCCGACCCAATGCGGCTACCGCTAAATTGTAGAGCCGATGGCCATCTTCGGCCGTAGCCACCGTGGGATCGGAACCCATGCGCCCATCGGGGTACCGTCGGCGAAAGTCTTCGGGGCTAAAAATGCCGCTGTCCGCCGGGGCTGGGGCCAAAGGCAACCGCACTTCCCGCTCCGTGATGTGCATGGTCAGGGCGATTTCGCTGGGGGTGGCATGGGAGCCTTCTTTGTCCCCGTATTGCTCTTTCACAAATTGGTAGGTGTCGCTATTGGTCCACCAGTTGGCCAACCGACATTGCACCTGGGGCCATTCCCGATACACCTCGGTGAAGGCGGTGCGCAAAACGGCAATGTTGCCGCCGTGACCGTTGAGGAAAAAGAATTTGCGGAAGCCGTGCTTGGCTAAAGACCCTACACAGTCCTGTACCAAGTGGGTGAGGGTCGCCGGCTTGAGGCTGATGGTGCCTGGAAACCCGGTGTGGTGTTCCGCCATGCCAAAGGGGATCGTCGGCCCCACCAGAGCATCCAGAGTTTTGTGCAACCCCCGGGCGATCGCCCCCGCGCAGACAAAATCCGTACCGATGATGCCGGTGGGCCCGTGTTGCTCCGTGGAACCGATGGGCAAGACGATAGCGTTCTGGGTTTGGAGGTAGGTTTCCACCTCGGGCCAAGTCAGCAATTCCAAAAGCATAGGGTTGGGTACGCGCTGCTTTCACGCTAGCAGACAAATTGGGTGCCGGTGGGAAATTTAAGCGACCGGCCCCAAAATCTGATTCAATGACTTTGGCGTAGTCAAATGCCTAGACTAGGCTTAGCGGCTTCCCAAAATTCCTTGGTGTCCTATCTTTTCGTACTTTTGTATTATGGTTGTTGCTCCTCCTCCTCAAAATTCGGCCCCTACCATTCGGATCGGTTCGCGCAAAAGCCAGTTGGCCCTGGTGCAGACGGAATGGGTGAAGGGAGAGCTGGAGCAGCATTGGGGGGAGCACACCTTTGCGGTGGAGACCATGAGCACCCTCGGCGACAACGTGTTGGATGTGGCGTTGGCCAAGATTGGGGATAAGGGGCTGTTCACCAAAGAACTCGAAGACGCGATGTTGGCAGGGCGGGTGGATTTGGCGGTGCACAGCCTGAAGGACTTGCCGACCCGGTTGCCGGCGGGGTTGATGTTGGGGGCGGTGACGGAGCGGGAAGACCCGGCGGATGCTTTGGTGGTGGCGGCGAAACACCAGGATCGGGACATTGCGACGTTGCCGGAGGGGGCGATCGTGGGTACCTCGTCGTTGCGGCGGTTGGCCCAATTGCGTCACCATTTTCCCCATTTGGCTTTTAAGGACGTGCGGGGCAACCTGAACACCCGGTTGGCGAAGTTGGATGCGGGGGAGTACGACGCCCTGATTTTGGCAGCGGCGGGTTTGACCCGGCTGGGGATGGGCCACCGCATTCACCAGCGCATCCCGGCCGAGATTTCTTACCATGCGGTGGGGCAAGGGGCTTTGGGCATTGAGTGTCGCAGCGACGACGATCGCATTTTGACGGTGTTGGCGACGGTGGTGCACCAACCGACCGCCTACCGGTGTTTGGCGGAGCGGGCCTTTTTGCGGGAATTGGAGGGGGGCTGCCAGGTACCCATCGGGGTGCAAACCGAGTTGCAGGGCGATCGCCTGCGGTTGCGGGGATTGGTCGCCTCGGTGGACGGGCAACGGGTGGTGAAGGGCGAGGAAACGGGGTTGGCCACCGATGGCGAAGCCCTGGGGGTTGCCCTGGCCCAAACCCTGAAGGGGCAAGGGGCCCAAGCCATTCTGGATGAAATTACGTCCCAGGCGAGAACCTAGAAGCAGTTGCACGCAAGAGGAGTGAAAGCAGTGGCCCACACCTTTTTGATGGAGCCGGGGCGGTGGGTGTTGACGGGCCATTGGCTGGAGCGGGGACAGAGTCCCCAGCCGGTCAGCGGCAAGCTGTTGGTGGGTTGGGGAGAAGAGAATTGGTTTAGTTTGGCCTCGAAGCTGTCGTTTCCGGGGAGCGATCGCCCGGAAATCACCCAGTCCCTCAAGGGCCGTTTGGATTACGACGGGCGGCGTTTTAGTTTTTTGATTCAGCACAGCGAGTTGGGCAATGTGGAGGGGGAAGGTTGGGTCACGCCGGCGGCCCTCATCCAACGCTATTGGGTGGTGGACGACAAGAAAATGCGCACCGGCTTTGTGACTTGGCACCGTCAGAGCGATCGCCAGTACTGTTTGGCGCAGGGCATGATCACCGGCTCGTTTTTGACCGCTACCCTCGAAGGGACACTGCAACGACAAGGAGTTTGAACCGGCTGGCGCGGGCTAGCGACGAACTTCTACCACCGTGAGGGTTGAGACCCAACCAAACAATTCCCGGATGTCTTCGTTGA
>DMPD01000305.1:13781-13928 GCA_003456125.1 Cyanobacteria bacterium UBA8156
AATTCCCGGATGTCTTCGTTGAGCATGCGCAGGCAACCATGGCTGGCGGCGGTGCCCACCGAGCGGCGGTTGGGGGTACCGTGAAATCCCGACCAATTTTTGCCGTCGGTCCAAAAGCCAATCCAGCGATCGCCCAGGGGGTTATCG
>DMPD01000068.1 GCA_003456125.1 Cyanobacteria bacterium UBA8156
TAATTAAAATGACTATAACTAGAAATGCCCAATCGTGAGGTTGGGAAGCCCGCGCTCTATCGCTTGCGATGAGCGTCGGGAGGATGTCACGTTTTTTCGTAGCGAGGGCGCAGCGAGCGGGCGAGGGTACTCGCCACCTGCCGGTACTCCTGCGGCTCCCGCAGAGCATCTGCGATCGCGTACAGTCGCTGCTCCAAAACCGAGAATTCGCGATACTGCTGCCACAACGTGTCCAACAGACCGCCAATGTCAACGCTGTTAAACTCATGCCAATCCCGGGCTTCCGGCTCGAAGGGATGGTGCAACAACGAAAACAGCAACACCTTCAAACGCAACGGGCTAACGGTATTGGAAACTTCCAGCTTGAGGTTGAAGCCATCGGGCAACTGGGAGGGACGATCGGGCCCCGGCACCGTCAAATCATCGCTGGCTTCCACGCCATCCGTACCCGCCCAGGCGACCGCCGTGGCAATGGTGGGGGAAGCGGCGGGACTGCCATCGCTGGGGTACAACAAGCCAATGCTGTCCACAATGGCATCGGCCACCAAGGCATAAACCCCCGGCTTGTTGAGTTGCCGGACACAGGCTTGGATTTTTTGTTTGAGATTACCCAGGTTGGGCACGGCCACCAACAATTCCTCCACCAACCGCTGCATGTCCATCGCCGCCAAGTCATCGGCTTCGGTCACCCAAAAGCCATGGCTGGCGAACACCACCAAGCGCTTGATCCGCAGAACGTTTTCGTCCTGTTCGAGGGCCTCTACCACATCTTCGAGGGTAATTTCATCCATGCCGGTGTTGCCTCTAATGCGCGCTAAGCGTGTGTGCTGCCGTCGGGCATGGTTGCCCCATGGAGAATGGTACCAAAGAGGTAAGCCCCGCTCAATTCGGCCCGCTCCAGAATCGCCTGCGTCAGATCGGCATCCTGGAGGTTGGTGCGCACCAAATCGGCATCCACCAAGTTGACTTCCCGCAAATTGGCCCCAATCAAATTGGCCCGGCTGAGGTTGGCCCCCAAGAGGTTGGCCCCCTGCAGGCTCACACTGTTGAGATCGGCCCCACTAAAATTGGCCTTGGTGGCACTGACCCGAGACAGGTCGGCCCCCTGAAAATTGGCCCGCAGCGCGTTGATCCGCGATACGTTGGCCCCCCGGAGGTCAGCCCCCGCCAAAACCCCATCTTCCAAATTGACTTCGGCGAGGGTAGCCCCCTGCAAATTGCAACCGCTGAGGTTAGCCCCCTGTAGGTTCACCTTGAGGAAGTTGGCTTCCTTGAGGTCAGCCCCTGACAAGTCCGCTTCGCTGAGGTCGGCTTCGTTGAAGTTGGCACCGCGCAAGTCCGCTCGCCGTAGGTCTACGCGCTGCAAATCGGAGGCGTTGTAGCCCCGTTCCGCCCGTAGGGATGCACTTCTCAGGATAATTCCCCGCAGGTTCGCCCCCCGCAAATTGACGCTGCGCAAATCCGCTTCGCGGAGATTGGCATCGCTGAGGTTGGCCAAAGGCATTTGGGCACACATGAGATTGGCCCGCTGCAACGAGGCTCCCTGCAACTGGGCTTCGCTCAAATCGGCGGACATCAACACCGCTTGATTGAGCAGCGCCCCTGCTAATTTCGCTCCTTGCAACTGAGCTTTGGTTAAATTGCCTTTGTGCAAAAAGGCAAACAAAAGATTGGCTCGCCGCAAATCGGCTTTGCTAAAGTCAATACCGATCAAGTCGGCTCCGGCCAACCCTGCTCCCACCAAGCTGACACCGGTAAACTCGGTTCGCCCACTGCGATATTCCTGAAGCAGCTCTTCCGCATTCATAGGGATTTTTCTCGAGGCATGTTTCTCAGGGCGGGAACCCAGGGTATTGACAAAATCTTATCACGGGGCCGGTTCGGCACAGCGGATGGGCAACTGCATCTGCAGCCAAGCTCCTCCGGTGTCGGGATGGTTACGGGCCACAATTTCGCCCTGATGGGCCTGCACAATTTGACGGGCGATCGCCAAACCCAGACCGCTGCCCCCCGGCCGACCCCCCCGGGCCCGGGAAGGATCCGCCCGAAAAAAACGCTCGAAGACGCGGGGCAAGGCTTCCGGCGGGAACCCGGGCCCCGCATCCACCACCTCCACCTGCACCGTGAGGGCATCCACCGGCTCCACCTGCACCCAAATTACCTGGGAGGCCGGGCTGTATTCCAAGGCGTTGTCTAGCAAGTTCAAAAACAGCCGATGCAAACGCGAAGCGTCGCCCCGCACCCACAGCTCCTCCGGCCCTTCGCACAACAGCCGCACGTTTTTGGCGCGGGCTAATGGTTCCAAACTCTGCCAAGCCTCCTGCACCGTGGCGACCAAATCGAGAATGCTTTGCCGCAACAACAATGGGGTTTGGGTGTCCAGTTTGCTCAATTCCAGCAAATCTTGCACCAAATCCGTCAAGCGATTCACCTCGGCCAACAGCCGCTCGAACCAGGGACGCAATTCCTCCGAACTCTTGCCCTGCAACATCTCCGCCACCAGCCGAATGGAAGTGAGGGGCGTTTTCAATTCGTGGGCAATGTCCGAAGTCCAGCGATCGCGCTGGGCAAGAAAGGTTACCTCTGCGGCCCGATCTTCCAAAAAAATGCCAATGCGCCCGGCCGTCAACACCAAACTGGTGCCCCGCAATGGAATATCCTTGGGCGTGACCGGGTGCAGCGGATCGGGAGCCACCCGCCGAAACGTCCACTGTCGCTGGAGCGATCGCCCCAATTGCCGTGTTCCTTCGATCAGGCGATCCAATTCGTAGGAACGGATGCTCTGCAACAACAACCGCCCTTCTTCCTCGGGGGCTACCCCCAACAGCAATCGTCCCTGGGCATTGCAGCGCACCAATCGGTTGTCTTCATCCACCTCCAGGTAACCAATGGGGGCCGCCGCCAACACCGAATCGAGGGCCGCCACGCGGACGGTTTTTGGGGCCCACCATGTCCGCAGGCCCCAGCCCACCACCACCCCCACCACCAC
>DMPD01000044.1:0-626 GCA_003456125.1 Cyanobacteria bacterium UBA8156
TCGCGGCCGATTCGAGAAAGGTGTCTATAATGAAAGGAAGTGGTATATGCTAGCGGTTCATGGACGAAGGCCGGGACAGCCCACAGCTTGATGCGCAGCTTGATTCGGTATGGGATGCCCCGCAGGGGTCTCGCAGCTTGGCGGAAGCTTTGGCCCAGTGCCAGCGGCGGGGAATGCGTCTGAGTCGGCAACGGCGGTTTATTCTAGAACTGTTGTGGCAAACCGGTGAACACCTCTCGGCCAAAGAGATTTACGATCGCCTCCGGCGGGCGGGCAAAGACATTGGCCACACTTCGGTGTATCAGAATTTGGATGCGTTGGCGGCCAACGGCATTGTGGAGCGGCTGGATCGGGCGGACGGCTGTCTCTACGGTAGCATCAGTGATTGGCACAGCCATGTGCGGTGCGAAGATACGGGTCGGATTTTCGATGTGTTGGATGCGGTGTTGCCGCCGGAGTTGTTGACCCGCATCGAAGCCCAAACCCAAACCCAAATTTACGGCTACCGCATTGAGTTTTTTGCCCGTGAGCAGCCGCGTCCCCCTCGGGGGTGATGTCTGAGTTCAAGCCCCTCCCCCTGCTTTGAGATCACCTCGAAAATGGTTCGCAGGGGCACCGCCCCCGTC
>DMPD01000044.1:959-13317 GCA_003456125.1 Cyanobacteria bacterium UBA8156
GGGGCACCGCCCCCGTCCCTGGTTCTCGTTCGGTATTTCGGCGAGCCAATTTTCCTGTGATGCCCATAACCCCTTCTTTCCTATATACAGTCCCATACACAGTGGCGTTGCGGGATACGGATGCGGCGGGGGTGTTGTTTTTCGCCCGGGCGTTGGCGATTGCCCACTGTGCCTACGAAGCGGCTTTGCAGGAGGCCGGTTTCGATTTGCGGCGATTTTTCCGGGAGTGGGCGATTCCCATTGTGGAAGTCCAGGGCCGGTTCTGGCAACCGCTGTATGCGGGCGATCGCCTGCGGGTGGAGGTGACGGTCTTGGCGGTGGCGGCGGACTCGTTTCGGTTGGGGTATGCCTTTTGGCAGGAGGGGTGCGATCGCCCCAGTTTTACGGGGGAGACCCGCCACGTGTGCATTGACCCCGATCGCCGGACGCGCCAACCGTTGCCGGCGGCGATGGTGGCCTGGCTGGGGAACGCTACCCATTGATACTACAATGCTTGCTAGGTTTCAGGGGCAGCGCGATGACTCTCGGATATTTGGCACTGGTATTGCACGCCCATCTCCCGTTTGTGCGCCATCCCGAAAGTGCCTATATGCTCGAGGAAGAGTGGCTGTTTGAGGCGATCGCCGAAACCTATATCCCGTTGTTGCAAAGGATGGCCGGGTGGCAACGGGACGGCATGGATTTTAAGCTGACCATAAGCCTGACCCCGCCGCTGATTTCGATGTTGCGGGATCCCCTGTTGCAGGATCGCTTTGAGGTTCACTTCACCAAATTGCGGGAACTCATTGCCCAGGAACACCAGCACCATCAGAACCATGGGCACTTGCGGTACCTCACCGAGTTCTACATGGAGGAATTTGACCGCGTTTGGGCCACCTGGGAGGAGCATCAGCGGGATTTGGTGGGGGCTTTTGCGGGCTTTGCGGCAACCAACAACCTGGAAATTCTCACCTGTGGAGCCACCCACGGCTATTTGCCCCTCTTGTCCCAACACCCGGCGGCGGTGCGGGCCCAATTGCAGGTGGCGGTCGCGCACTACCAAGAAACCTTTGGGCGATCGCCCGCGGGCATCTGGTTGCCGGAGTGTGCCTACTACAACGGCTTGGAGGAGATGCTGGCCGAGGTGGGGTTGCGCTACTTTCTGGTGGATGGCCACGGGCTGTTGTATGCCCAACCCCGTCCCCGCTACGGCACCTATGCGCCGGTGTTTACGGAGGCGGGGGTAGCCGCCTTCGGTCGCGATCACGAGTCTTCGCAACAGGTATGGTCTTCACAGGTGGGGTATCCGGGCCATCCGGTGTACCGGGAGTTTTACAAAGATTTGGGCTGGGAAGCGGATTACGACTACATCAAGCCCTACATCACACCGGATGGCCATCGCAAAAACACCGGCATCAAATATCACAAAATTACCGGCCGCAACCTGGGGCTGGATGCCAAGCAGTTGTACGATCCCTACTGGGCTAAAGAAAAAGCGGCGGAACACGCGGCGAACTTTGCCTACAATCGCCAGCAACAAATCCGCTACCTCAACCAATTGATGGGTCGGGAACCGATTGTGGTGTGCCCCTACGATGCGGAATTGTTTGGCCATTGGTGGTATGAAGGCCCCTGGTTTTTGGATTTCTTAATGCGGAAGTCTTATTTTGACCAGCAGTTTTTTACGGTGACCCATTTGGCGGATTATTTGCAAAACCATCCTACCCAACAAGTGGTACAGCCGGCCCAATCCAGTTGGGGGTACAAGGGGTTTCACGACTATTGGCTGAACGAAACCAATGCTTGGATTTATCCCCATTTGCACGCGGCGGCGGAACGGGCGATCGCCTTGGCCCAGCGGGAACCGGCAGACGATTTAGAAGAGCGGGCCCTCAACCAGGCGGCTCGTGAATTGTTGTTGGCGCAGGCTTCGGATTGGGCGTTTATCATGCGGGCGGGCACGATGGTGGCCTATGCCGAGCAGCGCACCAAAACCCATTTGTTGCGTCAGAAAAAACTCTACGAGGACATTCTGGCGGGGACGATTGACAGTGGCTGGTTGACGAAGGTGGAGTACATGGACAATATCTTCCCCAACATCAACTACCGGGTGTATCGACCGACCCTGATGCCCGTGACGGTCTGAAACCAGCATGGTAGTGGATTGGAACCTCCAGGCGGTGGTGGCAGGCTACGCCCAGGGCTATTTTTTGATGGCAGATGAAGAGACCGGGCGACTGAGCTGGTACAAGTCGCGGCGGCGGACGTTGATCCCGTTGGACGATCGCTTTCGGTACCCGACTTCGTTGCGGCGGGTGTTGAATCAACGGCGGTTTACCCCCGGCATCAACGGTGACTTTATGGCGGTGGTGGACGGCTGCGCCAACCGCGAAACCACTTGGATTTCCGAAGACCTCAAAACGTTGTACCACCGGCTGTACCGTGCGGGCTGGGCCTTTAGTTTTGAAACGTGGCAGGGGGATGAGTTGGCGGGGGGGGTGCTGGGACTGGCGATCGGCGGGGCGTTCATTGGCGAGTCGATGTTTTTTCGGATTTCGGAGGGCTCCAAAGCGGCATTGGTTTATTTGGTGGCACACCTGCAGTCCCGCCAATTTCAGGTGTTTGATGCCCAGTTGATGAATCCGCACTTGGCTCGGTTTGGCGCGTTTGAGGTGGACGATCGCACCTATACCCGTCTGCTGACCGAGGCGATCGCCCTGCCCTGTCATTTTGGCTGAACTTCCTCTCCGCTCGGCCAGGAGCCAACGCTATCGCAGGAGACAGGTTTTTGAGGACAGACGAAAACGCCCGGGGCTTGCCCTCTTTTCTTGGGAGAAGGGAAGCCGGATGCCAAGGCCCTCAAAGTTCTTTGGTTTTTTGCAACAGGGTAATGCTTTCGGCTAGGGTGACTTCTTGGCGATCGCCCGTCTGCAACCATTTCAGTTGCAACATGTCCCGTTGGGCTTCGTCGTCGCCGAGGACGATGGCGGTGAGGGCCCCACTGGCGGCGGCGCGTTTCAGTTGTTTATCGAGTTTGGCTTGGGTGAGATCGAGATCGACCGTGAGGCCGGCGGTCCGTAGGGTTTGGGCTACCTTCAGGGAAAACGGAGCCGCCAAATCCCCCCGCGCCACGATGTAGGCATGGAGCAACGGCGGGGTTGGCGGTTCCCCCAACAGCAACACCAGCCGTTCCAGACCCATGGCCCACCCGATCGCCGGGGTGGGTGGCCCCCCCAATTCACCGATTAAATTGTCGTAGCGGCCGCCGCCGCACACGGCACTTTGCGCCCCCAAGGCCTGGGATTGAATCTCGAAGGCGGTGCGGGTGTAATAATCCAAGCCCCGCACCAACCGCGGATTGAGGCGGTAGGACACCCCCAAGGCGCTCAAATAGACCTGCACCTGCTCGAAATGGGCGGTGGATTCGGCCCCCAAATACGCCAACAGGTTTGGCGCTTCTGCCGCCAGGGCGGCGATCTGCGGGTCTTTGCTGTCCAACAACCGCAGGGGGTTTCGCTCCAGGCGATCGCGGGCCTCTTCATCCAGAATATCCCGATGGGCCCCAAAATAATCCACCAGGGCTTGCCGGTAGGCTTGCCGATCGGCCGGAGTGCCCACCGAATTCAAATCTACGACCAAGTCCGACAACCCCAACGCCTGCAACAATTCGTAGGCCAGGGCGATCGCCTCGGCATCGGCCCGTGGGTCATCGCTGCCCAAGACCTCAATGCCCAATTGATGAAATTGCCGCTGGCGGCCGGCCTGGGGCCGCTCGTAGCGAAACATGGGCCCCCGATACCACAGTTTTTGCACCGTCCCCGGCCCACACCACTTGTGTTCGATCGCCGCCCGCACCACCCCGGCGGTGCCCTCGGGCCGCAAGGTGATGGGGCGATCGCCCCGATCGACAAAACTGTACATTTCTTTGCCCACGATGTCGGTGGCTTCGCCGATGCCCCGCGCAAACAATTCCGTCGCTTCGAGGATGGGGGTGCGCACCTCCGTAAACCGGGCCCGGGCGAGATGGGCTTGGGCGATCGCCTCGATTTTTTGCCAGAGGGCAATCTCCGGCGCAAACAGATCGCGGGTGCCCCGCAGGGCTTTCCGTTCTTCCATGGTTCTCAAAACGGGTAGGTATGGCAGGGGCTGGGGGCAAACCGCTCAAAGGTAGGCGCAAACCCGATCGCTAAATCCACTCGTCGTCATCGTCGTAGTTGACGGTGAGATCGGGGCGCTGGGGCCGAGATGATTCGCGGCGATCGCTGCGGCGGTTGCGGTTGGCAAATTGGCCAATGCTCGAAAGCAAGCCATCCAACAATCCGTCGCCGTCTTCGTTGTCGTCAAAATCCCCCTCGTCCTGTTCGTAGAGTTCCCGCGACAGATCGTACAGAGCCTCTTGCAACCGGCTTTGGGCCCGATCGATGCGGGCGGGGTCTTCCTCGGCGATCGCCGCCTTCAGCTCCCGAATCTGTTCGTCGATTTGCTTGCGGCGATCGTAGCCAATGCGATAGCCAAACTCCAGGGCCATTTCCTTCAGTTGCCGCTCGGCACCGGTCACCAACCGCTCGGCACTGTTCAGTTTCTCGATTTTGGCCCGCAGGGCCCGATCGCGATCGGCATACCGCTCCGCCTCGGCGATCGCCCGTTGCACTTCCTCTTCGCTGAGGGTAGAAGTTCCCTTGATGGTGACCCGCCGCTCTACCCCCGTCCGGCGATCCGTGGCGGTCACCGCCAACATCCCATCCGCATTCAAATCAAACGAGACATCCACTTGGGCATTGCCCTTGGGCTGGGGCAACAACCCGCTGAGCTTGAACCGCCCCAAGGATTTGTTATCGGCGGCCAGTTCCCGCTCCCCCTGCACAATGTGAATTTCCACCGAAGTTTGGTTGTCTTCGGCGGTGGTAAACACATCGGTTTTGCGCCCCGGAATGGGGGTATTGCGGGGAATGATGCGCTTGGCCAAACCGCCAAAGGTCTCGACGCTGAGGGAGAGGGGGGTAACGTCCAACAACAATACGTCCCGCACTTCCCCGGCCAGGATGCCGGCTTGGATGGCCGCCCCCACGGCCACCACTTCATCGGGGTTGACCCCCTGACTGGGTTCGCGATCGATGTACTTGCGCAACATTTCCCGCACCGCCGGCATCCGGGTGGAGCCGCCCACCAACACCACTTCATCCACTTGGGTGGCACTGAGGCGGGCATCCCGCAACACCCGCTCGATCGGCGGCAACAACCGATCCAACAACGGCGTGCCCAACCGCTCGAACTGGGCCCGCTTCAACTCCACTTCCAAATGCAATGGCCCGTCGGCGGTGGCGGTGATAAACGGTAGGTTGATGGGGGTGGCCCCCACCGTCGAGAGTTCGATTTTGGCCTTTTCGGCGGCTTCCAAGAGCCGCTGCCAGGCCTGCCGCTCTTTGCGCAGATCGACCCCTTCCCGCTCCTGAAACCCATCGGCCAGCCAATTGGCAATCTCGCGATCGAAGTCGTCCCCCCCCAACTGGCTGTCGCCGCTGGTGGCCTTCACTTCAAACACGCCGTCGTTCACCTCCAACAACGACACGTCAAAGGTGCCGCCCCCCAAATCAAAGGTGAGAATGCGCTTGCTGCCCTTGCGATCCAATCCGTAGGCCAGGCAGGCGGCGGTGGGCTCATTGATAATGCGTTTCACTTCCAAGCCGGCAATGCGACCGGCATCTTTGGTGGCCTGGCGCTGGGCATCGTTGAAATAGGCCGGTACGGTGATCACCGCCTGGGTCACCGGCTCCCCCAGATAGTTGCTGGCATCTTCCACCAGTTTCCGCAACACCATGGCCGCCAGCTCTTCGGGGGCAAAATTTTTGTTCTGGCGGGGACACTTGATTTTGATGTTGCCGTCGTCATCCCGATAGATGGTGTAGGGCACCCGTTTGGCATCGGCATGGAGTTCGTTGTAGGCCCGACCGATAAACCGTTTCACGGAATAAAAGGTGTTCTCGGGGTTTAACACCGCTTGCCGCCGGGCCATCTGCCCCACCAGGCGATCGCCGTCTTTGCTGAAGCTCACCACCGATGGGGTCGTCCGACTGCCTTCGGCGTTGGCGATCACGGTGGGCTTCCCCCCTTCCAATACGGCAACCACCGAGTTGGTGGTGCCCAGATCAATGCCAACAATTTTGCCCATGCTTTCGTTCTGCGTGCCCGTGCCTATCCTACCCCGCGCCGTTCGTCTTCCGGCAACGCCCAAGGGTTCACCATCTCTGGCATCACCACCAGCACCGTCCCTTGCCGATCCACAACGTATACCTTTTCATGGGGGGCGATCGCCAAGGTGGGATCGGCACAACGGGCCCGCCAAGAACTGCCCTCGTACTGCACCCGACCCGTCTCCCCCGGCGGAATCGCGGTGAGGGCGATCGCCTCTTCCGCATCCCGCAACTGGGGGGAATCTTTGGGCACAAACCGGCGACTCCACAGGGTCAACCCGACAGCCGATCCCAACCACACCACCACCTGCACCCAGGTCAACGGAATCACCCACGCCGTCACCGCCGCCAATAGGGCACCCACCCCCAGCGCTCCCGCCACAAAAAATGTGGGGATGGGTACTTCCAGTTCGATCAGTACCAACACCACACCCATCACCAGCCAAAGCTGCACGGGATTCATAGGGAAAACGGCACGGGTTTGCCTCTACTATATCGCCCTGGCCACTATAGGGCACCGGCCGCCGTAGTATCGAACACCGTGTCGCAGAGGTGCCGGGTGATGTTGGCCGCCGTCAGGTAGGGGGGCGCGTTGGCGCCCTTGACATAGTCCACCACGCTCACGCCGCCGTTGCCCTGCTTGAAAGTCCAAAAGCGTTCCGGCCCCAACCCAAACAATTGGCACAAAATGGCTTTGTTGACGGCATCGTGGGCCGCCACCACGGCCGTCTGACCGGGGGGCACCGCCGCCACCATTTCGCGCCAGGCTGGGGCCACCCGGGCCCACACCTGGGCCAGGGTTTCGCCGTCCGGCATGGGCACCGCTTCCGGCACCGTTTGCCAACGGGCCAATTCCCCCGGAAATTCCGCCTCGATTTCCGACTCCAATTTGCCTTCCCAGCGGCCATGGGAAATTTCCTGCAAGTCCCGAATTAAGGTCAACGGCACCTCCGGGTGGAATTGCAAAATGGCTTCGACGGTTTCCTTCGGCCGCAACAACGGACTGCTAAAGGCCTGATCCAAAGGTACCTTTTGCAAAAATTCCGCCACCCGTGCCGCCTGCTGCTGCCCCCGCGCGTTGAGGGGAATATCGATCTGTCCCTGAAACCGCTTTTCCCGATTCCATTGGGTTTCGCCGTGCCGCACCAGCAAAATGCGCGGCCCCACATGGCCCTTGCGCAGGGGGGGCAAGACGTCGCCGGTTAAGGGGGTCATGTGCCCCGTGAGGTTCACCGACTCCAATTGCCCTTGACCAATGCCCTGACCCTCGCCAAACTTCACGACGCTGAGGGCGCAATTGTTCTGCCCGAGGTAGTGGTAGTGCTCTGGGCTCAGGCCGATCGCCGTGCAAATCAACGCCCGATTGATGCCGCTGTGGGCCGCTACCACCACCGTGCGATCGCCATAGTGGGGCAAGACCTCTTCCCAAAAACGCCGTGCCTGGGCGAACAGTTCCAAAATGGGATAGCGACCGGCGATCGCCAATTCGTGGGGCCGGTTGTGCCAAGCGTCGTATTCCTGGGGGAAGCGATCGCGCACTTCCGCAAAAGTCAACCCCTCCCAAGGGGCCAAATCTACCTCCAACAACCCGGTGTGGAGTTGGGGAGGCAAGTTCCAACCGGCAGTCGCCGTCACCAACTCCGCCGTGCGTCGCGCCCGGGCCAAGGGACTGGCCAACACTGCATCCACGGTAATGTTCTGCAACGCCTCCCCCACCAAACAGGCCTGCTTTTCGCCCAGGTCGGTGAGGCGCGATACCATGTCCGGCTGCGTTAACTCGCTGCGCCCCTGCACCCGCGTCGCCACGTTGAACGCACTCTCGCCATGGCGAATCAAAATCATGCGTGTAGCCAGAACCTTGCCCCCATTTCCAATGCTTACTTTTCTTTAGCACAATCCCAGGCAAAATAGGCTATGCTGAATTAAATTGGGGAAACAGCTGGGCCATCATGGGCCATCAAAGGATGTTTGCGATCGCCCAGATTGAGACCACCAAGGAAGACCAGTAATCGCCAAAATTCAGGCTACGCTCGAAATCCAGGCTATGCCCGAGATTCAGGCTACAGCCGAAATTTAGCCGCAGTTCAGCCCCACCAAAATTCACCAAAACTCAACCCGATTTCAGCCAAGTTCCTGAAGAAGGGCTCCTAAAGAAGGACTCCTAAGGAAGGGCTTAGAGAGAAGAGCTTAGAGAGAAGGACTCCGAGAGAAGGGCTTTAAGAGCGTGGCCCTAACAGCCATGCTCCTAGAGTAAACTACGAAGAGCCAAGCTACGAAAAGCTCAAGCTACGAAAAGCCTAGGTACGAGAGGTCAGGTACTACAGGCAAAGTACCCAAAGCCAAGGTACAAAAAGCCAAAGTACAAAAAGCCAAAGTACAAAGCCACAGTACAAAGCCAAAGCACAAGCAGCCAAAATGCGGGGTACAAGGCTCCAAGTTCAGGCAAACTGGAAGCCCTGCCAAAGGTTTTGGGAACCGATTGCTGGGTACCCGTAGGCGTAAGCGGGGACTTTGGGTGGTTTGCTCGCAGGGGTATGGGGATGTCGGGGCCGGTTTGCTCAAGCATTGATGACGGTTCCCGCCGGAGGGTTGATTGGGGGGCAGCAAGGCGAACAAACGCTGGGCGCATGAATGGCGCATGAATACTGAGGCAGACCGCCTTTGCCCTAAAATTTTTGAGGAATTTGAATGCCCAAACAGATCGTTATTGCCGAGCAGCATCGGGTCGCTGCCGTTTTTAGCGAAGACCGCATCGAGGAAGTGATTGTGTCGGCTGGGGCCCATCAAGTGGGCGACATCTTTATGGGTGTGGTGGAAAACATCCTGCCGAGCATTGATGCGGCGTTTGTCAACATTGGCGACAAAGAGCGCAACGGGTTCATCCACGTCACCGATTTGGGGCCCTTGCGGTTGCGGCGATCGGCCAACACCATCGCCGAGGCTTTGGCTCCCCAGCAAAAAGTGTTGGTGCAAATTGTGAAGGAGCCGACGGGGAACAAGGGCCCGCGGCTAACGGGGGACATTTCGTTGCCGGGGCGCTACGTGGTGTTGTTGCCTTTTGGGCGGGGGGTGAACCTCTCGCGCCGGATTGAGAGCGAAGGGGAGCGGAGCCGGCTGCGGGCGTTGTCTATTCTGATCAAGCCGTCGGGCATGGGGTTGCTGGTGCGCACCGAGGCCGAAGGGGTCACCGAGGCGGCGATCGTCAAGGATTTGGAGACGTTGCAGCAGCAATGGGAGTCCATTCAACTGGAGGCCGGCAGCATGCGGGGGCCGGCCCTGTTGAGTCGGGACTTGGATTTTGCCCAGAAGGTGTTGCGGGATACGTACGGTGCCGATGTGAACCGGATTGTGACCGATACGGCGGAGGGCACCCGCCGGGTGAAGCAATTTTTGTTGACGTGGGGCGGGGGCAAGGTGCCGCCGGGGTTGATCGTGGATCACCACCGCGAAAAGCTGCCGCTGTTGGAGTATTTTCGGGTGAATGCGGCGATCCGGGCGGCCCTGGAGCCCCGGGTCGACCTGCCCAGCGGCGGCTACATTGTGATTGAGCCCACCGAAGCCCTGACCGTGATTGACGTGAACTCCGGTTCGTTTACCAAGTCCCAGACCTCACGGGAAACGGTGCTGTGGACGAACTACGAGGCGGCCGTGGAGGTGGCCCGGCAAATGCGGTTGCGCAACATCGCCGGGGTGATTGTGGTGGATTTCATCGATATGGATTCCCGGACCGATCGCCTGCAATTGCTCGAAAAATTTGAGCGGGCGTTGCAGGGAGATAAAGCGCGGCCGCAGATTGCCCAATTGACGGAATTGGGGTTGGTGGAGCTTACCCGTAAGCGGCAGGGCCAGAGTCTGTACGAATTGTTTGGTCACATCTGCCCCACCTGCAAGGGGTTGGGGGTGCTGCCGCGGTTGCCGGGGGAAGAAGTGCCGACGGTCGAAAATGTACCGCCCCGGCCGTTGTCGGCGGAATGGGACATCGATGTGTTGCAGGGGGAACCGGCACCGTTGGTGGGGGGCACCGAGCCGAATTTGCCCTTTCATCCCAACTATCCCGAGCAGCGCAACGGCAATCGGCGCGATCGCCGCCGGGGGCGCGATCGCGATCGGGTGCGACGGCCCGAGCCCAAGCCCGAAGTGCGGGACGGGCGGGAAACCCCGGAGGTGGTGCGCTACTCGGAAGCGGACATCGAAGAGATGCCCTTCGAGCCGGAAGTACCCAGTCTGCGGGAAGAATTGGAGCCGGAACCGGAGCGGGTGGAAAAATCCGAGCGGCGGCGGGAGAGTGCGCGGCGGAACGAGCCACCGGAAGTCGTGGTGGTGGAGATGACCGCAGAGGAGCAGGAAGTGTATGCCCATATGGGCATTTCGCCGTTGTATGTGGTGGGGCGCGATCCCAAAGACGTGCGCAATGCGGTGATCTCCATTGTGTTGCCGGGGATGGCTCCCACCCCCATCGAGGCTTTGGCGTTGGCTGTGGCACCTGCCGAGGTCGAAGCAGAAGAAATCGATGAGGTTCCTGAGCCAACCGCCGAAACGGTCGAGATCGAGGACGACCTGGAGACGGAGCCCGGGAGCGAATCCGAAGACATGGCCCCCGAAGTCCTGGAACCCGAGGCGATCGCCCCGCCGGAAGTTTTGGAATCGCCGGTGGCCTCGCGGCGGCGGCGGGGTGGCCGCAACTAGGGTGCGCTGTGCGGTGGTAGGTGGGGGGGCCGTCGGGGCGGCCATCGCTTACCGTTTGGCGGAACTGGGGCAGGAGGTAACCCTGTTCGAGGCGGCCCGGCCGGGGGAGATGGCCAGCGGCGCGGCCTTGGGCGTGTTGTTGGCGGCGGGCAGCACGAAGCGAACCGGTGAGGCCGTAGCCCTGCGGTTGGCGGGCTTGTCCCTATGGGATCGCTGGTTGCCGGAAATCGAGCGGCGATCGGGGATGAGGGTTCCCTACAACCGGCAAGGGGTGTGGCGGCTGTACGGTACCCCTCCCACGCTGGCCGAGTGGCAGAAAATCGAGGGGGCGATCGCCCAGCGACGGCAGGAAGGTTGGGATTTGCGGTGGGTGAGTGGGGCAGAGTTGGCCCGGGCGTTGCCGGGGTGGCAGGGGGTCGGCGCGTTGTACAGCGGAGGCGATCGCCAGGTGGCCCCCCGGCCCTTGATTCGGGCTTTGCTGGGGGCGGCCCGGTCTTTGGGGGCTCGGATTGAAATCCATCGTCCCGTTGCCAACCTGACCGAACTGGAAAATTTCGAGCGGGTGGTGGTGGCCGCCGGATTGGGGAGTGCGGCCCTGCTGGGGGTGCCGTTGCAGGCGGTGGGGGGGCAAGCCCTGCGGGTGCATTGTCCAGATGCCAGCCTGGCCTCGGTGGTGCGTTTGGATGAAGACATCAACGTGGTACCTCTCCCCGATCGCGAATTTTGGGTGGGGGCCACTGTCGAGTTTCCGCCGGTGGTGTTGCCGCGCCCCGAAAACGTGACCCATTTACTGGAAACGCTGGTGCAGGCCTGTCCCGCTTTTGCCCAGGCTGAGGTGCGGGAAACGTGGGTGGGGTATCGGCCCCGACCGGTGGGGCGATCGGCTCCGATTTTGGGGTTTTGGCCGGGGAGCGATCGCCTGTTGGTGGCTACGGGGCATTACCGCAACGGGTTGTTATTGGCTTGGATCACGGCGGAAATCATCGGGGATTTGATTGTCCACGGCCACAGCGATCGCCCCTGGCAGAGCTTTGCCCCCTAAGATGGAAACGGCTTTGATTGCGGTAGGAACATGGTTGCGTTGGTGGATACCCACGTTCACGTCAATTTCCCGGAACTGGCAACCGACTTGGCGGCGGTACGGCAGCGGTGGCAAGCGCAGGGGGTGATCCGCCTGGTGCATTCCTGCGTCACCCCCGATGAATTTGGGACGTTGCAGGCCATTGCCGAGCGCTGTCCCGAAGTGGCGATCGCGGTGGGGTTGCATCCCCTCAGCACCGCCGGTTTCTGGCAGGCGGCCGTGGGCGATCGCATTGCCGAATTAGCCCAGAGCGATCGCCGGGTGGTGGCGATCGGCGAAACCGGCTTGGATTTTTACAAGGCCACCAACCAAGAGGAGCAAATCGCGGCCTTTACCCGCCAAATCGAGATCGCCCAAGCCCTGGATTTGCCGTTGATTGTGCATTGATGGGAAGCGGCGGCCGCCACGCGGGAAGTGCTGG
>DMPD01000043.1 GCA_003456125.1 Cyanobacteria bacterium UBA8156
TCCCGAGCGGCTTTTGGCGCTGGGGCCGGGGGAGAGGGGGGGGGAATGGCACAGCGATGCGGTGGCGGGTTCGCGGCCGCGGGGGGCAACCCCTGCCGAAGACCAGGCGTGGGGCGATCGCCTCTTGCAAAGTGCCAAAGATCGATGGGAACACGATTTGGTGGTGCAGTCGATTGTGAGCCGCTTGGGGGTGCCGGTGCGGTACGATCCCACGCCCCAATTGCTCCGACTGCACAACGTTCAACACTTGTACACGCCGATTCGGGCGATCGCCCCCAAACTATCGCCGCGGGCAACCCTGCAACTTTTAGGCCAATTGCATCCCACAGCCGCCGTAGGGGGGGAACCCCGCGACCTGGCCCTGCAACGGTTGGCGCAATGGGAGGGTCTGGATCGCGGTTGGTATGGCGGCCCCTTGGGGTGGATGCAAGCCAACGGCGAAAGTTGTTTTGTGGTGGGCATTCGCTCTGGGTATGTGCAGGGCCGGCAAGCCCGGCTGTTTGCGGGGGCGGGCATTGTGGCGGGTTCCGAAGCTGCCACCGAGCGGGCCGAAACCGCCGTCAAGTTTGCGCCTTTGCTGGAGGCGATCGAAGGGCGATAGGATGGGAACCAATTCTGAAGCGATAGACCCTATGGTTGCCCTGCCCGAATTTTGCGAAGGCATTTTGCATTTTGACGAAGCTTACACCGAGCGCTTTCCTGAGGTGGCCCCCTGGTTGCAGACCCCGGTTTTGCGCGAAGGGCAAACCCGCTTAACCGATCTCACCCAACCGGCGGCGGCTTTCCAAACCCTGCTGTATGCCGATGCCCTGCGGTACCTGACGCTGCAAATTACCGCCAGTAAGGCTTCGGGACACCCCGGCGGTTTCGCCAGCCAAGCCGAAGCCTATGCGGCCCTGGTGTTGTTGGGGCACAAAAACATCCTCACGGAGGTGGGTCACCACGCCCCCGGTTTCTACAGCGCCATGTTTTTGGATCGCTCCCTCGAAGCCATGGACATTTTTACGGTGCAACAACTGGGCGATCGCTTCCGGGAGTTGCACGGTCTGCTGGGGCACCTGTCGGGCTACATCCCCGGTATTTTGGCACCGGCGGGGCCCCTCGGCCAAGGGCAACACTTTGCCATGGCCGCCGCGCTGTTGCATCCGGAAACCCTCTTTCCCTTCACCTTGGGGGATGGCGGCCTGGGCGAACCCTACCCCATGAGCAGCATGATTCACTTCCACGAAGCCTATCCCGGGGTGACCAACTTTTTGCCGGTGTTGGTGTGGAACGGTTTTAGCCAGGAGCACCACAGCATGGTGGCCACCAAAACCAACGAACAGATGATGGCCTACTGGCACGGCAACGGGTTTGAGGAAGTGGTGTTGGTGGATGCCAAAGATTTCGATGACACCGGCAGCGAAAACCCCTACGTCGACAGCACCCAATTTTCCCTGAAACAGCGACTGACCTTTACCCAAGCCGTGTTGCAAGGGGTAGACGAAGCGACTCGGTCGGCCCTGTCCGGCAAATTGACGGTGTTCATCCTCAAACAACTGAAGGGGGCCGGGGCCCATGCCCTGGGGGCCAAATCCCACAACCTCTACGCCAAAGACACCCTGGCGGCCCCCCACATGGTGGCGGCGATGCAACGGCGGGCCCTGCCAGTGGCGGCCTGGGCGCTGGTGCGCACCAACGCCGAGCGGGCCGGCGGCGGTCCCGCCCAAGAAGTGGCGGTGACCGAAACCGTCCAACCCCTGCCGGATTTGGGGGAGTTGCCGCTCAATGCCTTTTTGTTGGGGGATAAACAGGTGGCCACCACCGCCATGGGGGCCTTGGTGGCTGCGGTCGGAGAGCACGATCGCACCTTTGTGGTCACCAACGCCGACGGCAACGAAGCCTCGGGCATCGGCAACATCAACCAAGCCCTGAAAATTCGCCACCCGATCGCCGATGCCCTCTACAACCAAATGCCGACTGGCCAGGTGTACGAGCCCCTCAGCGAAGATGCCTGTGCGGGTCTGGCCGCCGGTCTGGCCCTGATGGGGGGGCGATCGCTCTGGTGTTCCTACGAATCCTTTGCCATCAACGGCTTGCCCATTTGGCAGACCGTGACCCAAGCCATGGCGGAATTGCGGCGGCCCACTCCCTCCACCATCTGTTTGTTTACGGCGGGGGCCCTGGAACAGGGGCGCAACGGCTGGACCCACCAACGGCCCGAAATCGAAGCCTACTTAGCCGCGATGCAACGGAACGGCAACGTGTATCTGCTGTTTCCGCCGGATGCCAACACCGTGCAAGTCTGTTACGAATGGGCCCTCACCACCCACAACAAAGGCATTGCGATCGTGGCCAGCAAGTCGCCGTTGCCGGTGCGCCTGACCTTTGATCAGGGACGGCAAGCCCTGCAACAGGGGGCGATCGTCCTGCAAGAACTGCCGGGGGAAAAGACCGTGGTGTTGGCGGTGGCCGGCGACATGGTGTTGTTGCCGGTGCTGGAGGCAGCGGAACGGTTGCAGCAGGAGGGCATTGGCACGCGGGTGGTCTCGGTGGTGAACCCACGGCGGTTGTACCGTCCGGCCAGCGTGGCTTGGGAAACCTGTGCCGAACCGGATGGGGAGTTTTTGGGGAACCGTGAATTTGACGAGTTGTTTGCCGGCGATGCCCTGTTGGGGGTGGCGGGGGGCCCCGCGGCGGTGTTGGAGCCGGTGCTGTTGCGGAGCCGGTTGCCGCGGGATGTGGTGGCATGGCGCCGGGGGGAAACCACCGCTTCGCCCGATTTGTTGTTCCAATACAACAACCTCAGCCCTGATAAGCTGGCTGATCGGGCCGCTGCCCTGCTGCTCTAGGTTCCGTACCGCCGGTTGATTGTGCCCCCCGACAGCCGGCGGCGATCCACAATTTCGCCCAAGCCGTGTTTTTTCCCTTGGAGGGAACCTCAGCGCAAGGGGCGATTCCCCGGGTAACCGAGATCGGGGGGCAATTGGGGTTGATGGGCGGCGGCTACCGCCAGGCGATCGCATCGTTCGTTTTCGGGGTGGCCGGCATGGCCCTTCACCCATCGCCAAGTGACCTGATGGCGATCGCCCGCCTGCAGGAGATCCGCCCAGAGATCGGGGTTGAGGGCGGGCTCGGTTTTGGTACGCATCCAGTTGCGGGCTTGCCAGCGTTTGGCCCAACCTTTGACCAGGGCATCCACCACATACTTGGAGTCGGAATAGAGGGTGACCGCACAGGGTTCCGTGAGGGTGTTCAAGGCCACGATCGCCCCCATCATCTCCATGCGATTGTTGGTGGTGAGGCGAAATCCGCCCGACAGTTCGCGCCGATGGGAGCCATAAATCAGTACGGCGCCATAGCCACCGGGGCCAGGATTCCCCAGACAGGCCCCATCGGTGTAAATTTCAATTGTTTTCACCACTTTGGATTCTTTACCTACTCAAGGATACGCCTTCGACGCGCCAGGGGGGGGTATAGAGGTTGCCCACCCACTGGCGATCGCCGCCTAGAGCCACCCGGGGGAGCAAATCCAGCACATTGCCGGCTAAGAGGCCGTCCTTCACCCGGCCGACCACGGCACCGTTTTCCAGACGAAACGCCAATTCCAAACTCACCGCAAAATCGCCCCCCGGTTCCGGGTCTTCTCCCAACACGGCTTCCACCCACAGCGCCGCCCCCCCTTGCAATTGGGTTTGGGTATGGGGCCCCGGTGCCATCCAGACGTGAAACAACTCTGGTTCCGGAATCCCACCGCTGCGAAAGCCGTTGCCCCGGGGCACCTCGTGAATAGCCTGCACCGAGCGGCGATCGCCGTAAAACCCCTGCAATACACCCCGTTCGATCCAGGCAAAAGGCTGGGTAGGAGTACCTTCTTCGTCAAAAGGCAGGCCGTAACGTTCCTGGGGGTGTTGCGCCAAATGTAGAGAGGGGGAGCCCACCACCGTCCCCCGGCGATCGCCCCAAGGACTGACCCCCAACTGCACGGATTCGGCATTGAGGGCCGCCAGCACCGGCGTTAACCACCAGTCCACGACATTGGGGGAGAGCACAACGGGTAAAACCCCCGTGGGCATTGCCGCCAGGGCTTGGCTCCACTGCAACCGTTCCACCACCGGCTGCGCCAAGGCCAAGGGATCGATCGCCCCCTCGGCAGTGATGTCTTCGCTCACCACCAACCAATCGTCCCCCTGCACCCGTTCCGCCACCAGCGAGGCCTCGACCCACGATCGTCCCTGACCGCAAGCCAACCCCTCCGAGTTCACCAATTCCCACAGGGCGGACACGGTTTCCCAGGTACCGCTGCCCACCACCTCCCCATCCGCCTCCCGACACCGGGCGATCGCCGCTTCGCCTCCGGCCACCAAGGCTTCCCGCGACAGGGTCTGGCCCCAATGTGCGATGGCGGGCTGGGGAGAGATCGCCGTGAGGCAGACGGCTTGAGGAGCCCCCAGCGTTGACCAGTCCCGGGCCCGTTCCGCCAAAGTCTGGGGATCGACCGGCCCGCAGGCCGTGGCCAAGCCCATCCGCCCC
>DMPD01000089.1 GCA_003456125.1 Cyanobacteria bacterium UBA8156
GTGAAAAAAGTTGGCGTGAAAATTGATGTAAAAATAAGAAATACGAGGGCAAAAGCACAAACGCAAAACTCGGGTACCAGAAGGTAGACCGCAAATTGGACGTACTTTTTGGCACCATAGTAGCAGAGAACGTCCCAAACTCCGAGCAGAAGCGGTAGCATAGGAATTCTGTGTCTGTAAGGATAAACCCATGGCGAAGAGCGACGTGCAGGTCATGTTGACCAAAACCGTACAAAAACTGGGGAAAGTAGGCGAATTGGTGACGGTGGCCCCCGGCTATGCCCGCAACTACCTGTTGCCCCAGGGGCTGGCGGTGCAGGCGACCCCCGGTGTGGTGAAAGAAGTCGCCCGGCGGCAGGAAGCCGAACGGCAACGGCTGTTGGCCATCCGTCAGGAAGCGGAAAAGCGCAAACAGGCTTTGGCGACCATCGGTGGCTACACGATCGCCAAGACCGTGGGCGCCAACAACGCTATTTTTGGTTCCGTCACCGAGCGGGAAGTGGCCCAGGAAATCACCGCCAAAACCCTGATGGAAATCGATCACCGGGACATTGAACTCCCGGAAGTTTCCACCTTGGGCACCTACGAAGTGCGGATCAAGCTGCACGCCGAAGTTACTGCCACCATTTCTGTGCAAGTTGTAGCCGAATAAATGCTCACCCGAGGGGGCCATGTCCAGTCTGACCAAAGATTTGCTACGGCTGGAACAAGACGTGTTGCGGATGGGGGCTTTGGTGGAAGACTCCTGTTGGTTGGCCCATGTGGCCCTATTCGAGCGCGACTTGGAGCGGGCCCTCTTGCTCAAGGAGCACGATCGCGAGGTCGATCGCTTTTACCGTCAGATCGAGATGGATTGTCTGGAGGCGATGGGTTTGTACGCGCCGGTATCGCGGCAGTTGCGGGTGTTGGGGGCCTACATGCAACTGGTGCGAGATTTGGAACGCATCGGCGACTATGCCAAAAACCTGGGGGAAATTGCGGCGGTGTTGTTTCGCTACCCGCCGTTCCCCCACCAAGAACGGCTGCAAACCATGTCCAACCGTTGCCGCGCCATGCTCGCAATGAGTTTGGGGGTGCTCTCGGACTTGGATGCCGCCCGGGCCCGCGACATCAAAGTTAAGGACGATGCGGTCGATCGCGACTACCGCGAGTTGTACGCGCTGCTCGCCGCCAGTCGCTGCGAAGGTCTGCTGGAGCCGATGTTGCAGTTGGTGTTGGCTTTGCACCACCTCGAGCGCATTGCCGACCATTGCACCAACATTGGGCAGCGGGTTAGTTTTATCGTCACCGGTACCCGTTAATGGAACCCTATCGCCCGGATCGCCGCAGCCCAAAGCGCGGTTTGTTGGCAACGTTCGGATTGGCCGGTGTGAGCGGTGGGCTGGTGGCCGCCCTCTTGAGTAGCCTCAGCCTGTGGGTTTACCTCCCTGGTTTGTTGGCCGCAGGGATTGGTTTGGCGGCGGCCGGAGGGGCGATCGCGGGGGCCCGCTGGGGCAAGGTGCGGGGCGCCAAGGCGGCATTTTGGGTGGCGGCGATCGCCGGCTTGGGGAGCTACGGTCTGTTTCACGTCACCAATTTTGGGCGGTTTCGGCAAGCCGCCCTGGCGGAAATTGCGCAGCAACTCGATCCAGCCGAGAGCCATCGCCAAGCGGAGTTTTTGGGGGAATTCCTGCGGGAAAACGTGGGTGCGGCGGGAATTTGGGGATATTTGCGCTTGGTGGCGCAGGAAGAGGTGGCCGGTTTGGTGCCCGGTCGCCCGTCGTTTCGGCTGTTTCTCAATCCTTGGGTGGTGTGGAGTTTGGAGGCGATCGTCGCGGCCAGCATCGCCGGTTTGGGCGGGTATTGGCAGGCGGTGGGGTTGTTTTCGGTTCAGACCAACGCTTGGTTTGTCAAACCCCGGCGGTTGGGCTACACGAGCGACCCCTTGGCTTTGTCTCTGCTGGCACCCGATCGCCTTGCCTCGTTTCAGGAAGCGTTGCAGCCCCATCGCCCCACGACCCAAACCTATTGGGTGGCTTATTTGTGGCGCAGTCCCGACGACCATCCCCAAGTCTACTGCCTAGAAGTGGTTCGTCGGCAAAGGTTTCCCGGTCAACCCGGCTCTTGGGCAGTGGTCTGCTGTGCCTTGCTTGCTCCGGCCGAAGCCGAGGTTTTGGCGGCTAGCCAATCCCCCAATTCGGGCCCCTAGGCTTCGGTGGTAAACGCCAATTGGTCGCCAATGCGGAAATCGGTATCTTCGAGTTGACCCACCACCGATCGCGTCATGAGCTGACCCACTTCCACCAAACACTGCCCGGTCACCAGGTGCAACAGCGGTCGCTTTAGTGGATGCCCCCCTGTTCCACCGTGCGGTAGGCGTTGAGGGCAGCTTGTTTGATGAGGTCGTCGAGTTCTTCGTCGGAGAAGCCGTAGTGGCGGACAAGGACGCGATTCTCCATAGGAGAGGCTGCGCCAACGATTTCGTCAATGATGGATTTTGAGAGACTTTGGAAAAATATAGATGGATTCATAAACTTGCTTGTATAGCAATTGCCATAATACTCAGGACAAAAGACAGATGCTAGAGTTAGGGATAGAGAGAACAAGTAAAACCCATGGCAAAATCTTACAGTCTGGAAGATC
>DMPD01000217.1 GCA_003456125.1 Cyanobacteria bacterium UBA8156
GGTGATCGCCGAGCGGGTGCGCGAGAAGGAGTTCACCGTGGGCTTCAACGCCATGACCGGCGAGTACGAAGACATGTTCGCGGCGGGCATTGTCGATCCGGCCAAGGTGACGCGGTCGGCTTTGCAAAATGCGGCTTCGATCGCCGGCATGATCCTCACCACCGAGTGCATTGTGGTGGACAAGCCGGAAGAGAAAGCGCCAGCGGCGGCTCCCGGCGGCGGTGACTACGACTACTAGGCTGGCTTTCCGGGCTCTTGGCTCCCCCCTCTCCTTCGGGGAGATGGGTCGGGGGTGAGGGTACAGAGAGCGTACAGAGAGAGACTGGGTGGGGGCGACGGCCCCTGCCCTTTTTTTCGGACTATGCTGGAAACCAGGGCAAGGGTGGCAGCACATGGGGACGCTGGGGGCGATCGCCTGGGGGGTTGGTTTAGCGGTGGCGGAGATCAAGGTGGGGCAACCGCGGGGGTTACCGCCGTTGCAGACGCGGTCGCGATCGGAGCCGGTGTGGCATTTGGGCATGACGGAACTCCAGTTTTTTGCCTATGCCCGCGATCGCAATTGGGCGGCGATCGCCAGCGAGGAGCTGGAAGGGATGCAATGCCACGGCGTGGTGCCGGGGGGAGAAGGCTTGTACGCGCCGCCCCAGGGGGAGTTGGTCTACGCCCAAGGTTTTGAGGCCTGGGTGTGTTTTGCGGGGGGGCGTTGGCAGGGGATGTATTTGCGGCAAACCGGCCGCGAGCCAGGGCTCACCCTGTGGGAATGGCAACGGTTGATGCGGGCCTGGTTTCCCGATAACGTGGTGGTGGCGGTCTACCAAGCGGTGCCCACCGATCCCGATCGCCGACCTTTGGCCAGTGCGATCGGGCAGGTGCCCAACTTTTATTGGCAGGCGATCGCCCGCAACGGTTTGCCGTTGTGCCGCACCGTGATTTTTCCGTCGCCGGTGCCCCTTTCCCAAACCTGGGATTCCTGCAAGTTATGACCTACGAGACCACCCTCCAAGCCGGGATCACGGCGGCGATCGCCGGAGATTTGCCCACGGCGATCGCCCATTTTCAAGGGGCGGTGACCGTTGCCCCCGATCGCTGGGAAGGGTTTTACAATTTGGGCAATGCTTGGGCTGCCCTTGGGCACAGGGCAGAGGCGATCGCGGCGTACCAAGAGGCCCTGACCCGGAACCCCGGGCCGGAGGTGTATTTCAATTTGGGGGCTTTGTACGCCCAGCAAGAGGAAGGAGCCGTGGCCCAACACCTGTGGCGGGAAGGATGGGAGCGGTTTCCCGCCGATGGGGATTTGGGGTTGGCGGTTGCGGAAATTTGCGCCCAGAGTGGAGATGCCCCCGGGGCGATCGCGGTTTACCAAACGCTCTTGGGCTTTGGCGAAAATGCCGCCGTGCGCACGGCTTGGGGATTGCTCCTCCAGGCAACGGGAGATCGAGGAGGGGCGATCGCCCAGTTTGGGGCTGGGTTGGCGGTGGCCCCCCACGACCCCTCCCTCTTGACCAATTTGGGCGGGTTGTTGACCGAGGAACAGCGGGGGGCGGAGGCCTTGCCGTTGCTGGAGCAGGCGGTGGCGATCGCCCCGGCTTGGGCTTTGGCCCACAGCAATTTGGGTACAGCCCGGATGGCCACTGGGGATAGGGCGGGAGCGCTTGCAGCATGGCAAACTGCCCGCCAATGCGACCCCAGCTTGGCAGCTCCCTACCGCAACCTCGCCCGCTACCACCAAGCTCAGGGAGAACCCGAGGCGGCGATCGCCCTGTGGAGCCAAGGCTATGCCAATACGCACGACACCGAATTGGGCTTGGCTTTGGCCGATGCTTTGGCCGGCGCGGGGCGGGGGGAAGCGATCGCCGTGTACGAAAAAGTGTTGACCCAAGACCCCACCTGCGGCGCTGCCTACAACCGAATGTTGGCGATGCTGTACCGGGGCAACTGGGAAGTGGAGCGGTGGGCGATGGCCCGGCAGTGGGCCGATCGCTACCTCGCCCACTGCGAGGACACGGATTTTTGGGGGGTACACCTGACGCGGCTTAGCCTTTTTTTTCAGGCTGGGGACAGCGAAGCCGCCCGGCAAGAACTGGCGATCTGCCAAGGGGCGATGGCCTCGGCTCCCGCCGCGCAACGGCAAACGCTGGCTTTTGTATCGGCCCACCTGCAGGACGACCCAGAAACCACCCAGACCCTGTTTCAACGCACCGGCGAAATCTACCGGATTCAGCCTTGCCTACGCCCGGCCCAAACCCCGCCCCGGGTGGGCTTTTTGTCGCCCAATTGGCGCGATCACCCCATCGGCAAACTGGTGCCCCCCATTCTGGCGGCGTTGGGGGAACACGCGGCCGTGTTTGGGTATGGAGTGCTCCGACACCCCCGCGATCGCCATACCGAACGGGTTCAACAATTGCCGCAAATAACCTGGCGGGAATTTACGGCGGAGACTTCTCCCGAAACCCTGGCCACGGCGATCGCCCAAGACCGGATTGATATTTTGATCGAATTGGATGGCCACACCGAACCCCTCAACCTCCAGGTTTTGGCTTTGGGGGCCGCCCCTTGCCAATTGTCCTGGCTGGGGTTGGATGCCCCCAACCTCAGCGATCGCCACGGGGCCCTGGTGGATGCCTATACCCATCCGCCGGCCGCCGATGCCCTCTACCGCGAAACCCTCTGGCGGCTGCCCCATGCCCACATTGCCGTGGCCCGTTTTCCCGCAACCCCGGTCACCCGTGCCGCCTGTCGCCAGCAATGGGGCGTTGATGACCACACCGTGGTTTACCTGAGCCCGGCGGCCGGTCGCAAACTGAACCGGGAGACGATTGCCGCCCATGTCCAGATTCTGCGGGACGTACCCAACAGCGTGTTGGTGCGCAAAGGGAAGGGCGATACGGCGGCGATCGCCCGCTTTTATGGCGAAGCCTGCGAGGAATGGCAGGTAGATCCCCAACGCATTCGGCTGTTGCCTTTTGCCTGGAGCGAAGAGGAACACTACGGGTACTATCGGGGGGCCGACCTGGTGCTGGATTCCTATCCCTACAACGGCGGCTCCATCACCCTGGAAAGCCTGTGGTACGAGCGGCCGGTGATTTCCTTGTGCGGCCGCCAGTCCTTTGCCCGCATGGGCTACAGCTTTAATACCGCCGCCGGTCTCCCCGAAACCGTGGTGCCCACCTGGGAAGCCTACGTGGCCCTCGCCGTAGCCGCCGGGCGCGATCGGGAACAACGGCACTTCTGGCAACAACAATTGGCGGCGGGCAAACTCGCCCAAGGGCCCCTGTGGCACGTACCCCAATTTGCCCAAGACCTGTGGCACCTCCTGCAATGCCTCGATGGCCCCCAGGTAGGAAGCAATAGGGGATATAGTCGTTTCGGATAG
>DMPD01000004.1 GCA_003456125.1 Cyanobacteria bacterium UBA8156
CGGTAGGAGCCATAACCATCAATTCTCCTTGGGCACTCCGTTCCAACCGCGCTTCGGGGTTCGCCGCGCACAACTTCGCAAACACTTCTGGACTGAGGGAAGTTACCGAGTTCAGATTGAGGGCGATCGCTGTCATGGTGTCACCTCCAGCCCAACCAAGGGGGCACGTATTGCCAGGCCTGGCGTACTGCCCGATCGCGATCGCGGTAATCCGGCAGGAACGAGGCCACCAACGCCCAAAAATTCGCCGAATGGTTGAGGTGCACCGTATGGCATAGCTCATGGATCAGCACGTAGCGCAGATCCGCCGGCGGCAAAAACAACAATTTGCAATTGAGGCTGATGTGACCCTGCCCGGAACAGCTGGCCCACCGGGTCTTTTGATGCCGCACCGTCGCTTTCTGAAAAGACAAGCCGGTTTCTTGACTGACTTGGTGCAAGATGGGCACAAGCTGCACCTCGGCTTTGCGCCGGAGCCAAGGGATCACCTCGTCGCGGTGGGGCAAGTGGAGTTCCGGGTAGTGTTCTTGCCGGGGGAACCCCAAGGTGAGGCGCCATTCCTCGGCGATCGCCGCCAACGCCAGCATTTGGGGATGGGCACCCGGCATTTTGGGCAAGTTGCGTTCCAGCCAAGGACGGTTCGCCGCCAGGATTAAAGGCACTTCGGCGGTGGGAAACCCCATCGGTACCGTGACCCGAATTTGGCCGGGAGAGACAATCGCGATTTTGACCCGACGGGCCCGGAGGCTTTCCCGTACCTGCACATCGAGGTCACCAAGTTCGACCATTGAGTTCACGGGCAATGGGGGAGCGATCGCCATTATCTCCGGACATTACCGCCGCCGGCAGCAAATCGGCTTCTTTTAACCAAATCTCCCGAATGCTGCGGGCCACAAACCGCTGGGCCAACTGCGACAACACATTGAAACCCATCGCCCCGGCGGCCGGCCGCACGATCGCCTGGCCCAACATCGGCAACACCTCCACCGGCGAGCGATCGCCCCGGAGGCTTTCCCAAATGTTTTGCAAGGATTCCCACCGTTCCCCCGGCGCCGTTGGTTTTTGCCACAATGCCTCTGCCAACAGGTTGGCCAGCTCCCCCGACAGGCGATCGCGCAAATCGTCGCCCCGTTCCGACAGCAAAAACTCGGAAATTCGGGCGATCGTACTGGGCAAATCGTAGGCTTGGTTGCTGCGGGCACTGCGCAACAGGTTTTCCAGCCGCCGCCAGCGCAACGATCCATCTTTGAACAACAACTCGGTGAGGGTGTAGCGCAATTCCGGGGCGGCATCCACCAGCAATCGGTTGGCCACATAGGGATAAGCTACGCTCAATACCTTAAAGTTCGGATCGACCGCCAACGCAATGCCTTCCAGCGTCACCAGCGATCGCACAATCAGGGCGTAGTACGGGGGCACTTGAAACGGATAGTCGTACATCACCTGCGACAACTTGTCCGTGAGTTCCTTGAAATCCAACTCCGCCACACTGCGATCGAGAGCCCCTTGAAACACCGCTTCCAGAGCCGGCACAATGCCCGTCAAGTCGGTCTCGGGATTCAAAAAGCCCAGCCGGATATAATCTTGAGCCAAAGCCGCAAAATCCCGGTTGGCCAAATGCACAATCGCCTCAATCAGACCGTAGCGCTGCTCGGCCGTCACCCGGCTCATCATGCCAAAATCCAGATAGGCTAGGGTGCCATCGGCCATCACCAGCAAATTGCCCGGGTGGGGGTCGGCGTGAAAAAAACCCCGATCCAGCAACTGCACCAACGAGCATTGCACCCCCACCTGAATGATGTGGCGGGTATCCAAGCCCATCGCGGCCAACTGTTGCAACTCCGTGAGTTTAATGCCGTCAATCCACTCCATCGTGAGTACCCGCTTGGCGGTGTAGGGCCAAAAAATGCGCGGGACATAAATACCGGGTTGGCGATGGTAATACTCGGCAAATTGTTCGGCGTTGGCCCCTTCACAGGTGTAATCCATCTCCTCAAAGATGCGAGCCGCAAACTCATCGACGATCGCCGGTAAATTGCTGCGCACCCGGCGCACCGTTTTTTGCACCCACCCGGCCAAACCCCGCAGCAAATACAAATCCAGGGCAATATTTTCCACAATGTCGGGGCGCTGCACCTTAATCGCCACCCGTTCCCCCGAATGCAACCGCCCTTGGTAAACCTGCCCCAAAGAGGCCGCGGCGATGGGTTGCGGTGAAATTTCTGCGTAGATGTCTTGGGGATCGGCTCCCAATTCTTCGCGGATAAACCGGAAGGCCGTCTCGTTGGAAAAAGCGGGCAAGCGGTCTTGCAACTGGGTCAATTCTTCGAGGTAGGGCGGCGGCACGATGTCGGGACGGGTAGACAGCGCTTGCCCAATTTTGATGAAAGCGGGGCCCAGCCGACTTAACAATTCGCGGAGTTGACGGGCCCGCTGGGGCATCCGCCGCTGGGTTTGACCCCACCAACCGTCGCTCCAGATCCCCCACGCAAACCCCAACAAGGGCAGCACCAAAGCGAAAAACCGTCCCAGTACTGCCCACGGCCGGCGACTGTAATAGGCGGCGATCGCCCCGGCATCGTAGCGCGACAACTGGGCTTCTAAACTCGCTTCCTGCGCCATGGATGTTCCTTCGATGAGCCGGTAACACCATCTTAACAATTGACCGAGAGGGATTCTGGGGCGATCGCTTCTTCATCGAGGCTGGGTAAACTGACGGGCAACCGGCAAGAAAGGCAGCACCGTGAGCAAACTCTCCGCCTCCCCTTCTCCTTCTTTGGTTGCGTGGTGGTTGCAGCGCTGGGGGCCTGCACCTCGCGCCAACGGCGGGTTCACCCTGATTGAATTGCTGGTGGTCATTATCATCATCGGCATTTTGGCCGCCATTGCCCTGCCTTCGTTGCTGGCCCAGGTGGCCAAATCGCGACAGGCCGAAGCCAAATCCATTGTGGGGGCCCTCAACCGCAGCCAACAGACCTACTACCTGGAAAAACAAACCTTTACCGACAACCTCAGTTCTCTGGGCTTGGGCATTTCTTCCAACACCGCCAACTACCAGTATGTGCTGTCGATCTTACCCAGCGGTGAGGCGGTAACCCACCGGGGCTGGTCGACCAAAAACATCCACCGCTCCTATGCCGGCGTAGCCTACCTGAGCCCTGCAGGCGATGAACCCAAGGTGGATACCGTTATGTGTACGGCCGAAAATTTTACCTACTACGTGGGCAACCTCCCGATCCCGGATGGTAGCGCCACCGCTCCTCACTGTCCCCCTGGATTCCTGGAGGAATAACCGGCTGGAGGTTGGTTGTGTGAAGAGATCTGTCATGTCCTTGTCGAAGCCCCCCCACCCGCCGTCGACCATCGCCCTGTGCATGATTGTGCGCAATGAAGCCGCGCGGTTGGCGCTCTGTGTGGATAGCGCGCGTCCCCTCGTGCAAGAAATCGTGGTGGTGGATACCGGGTCGACGGATGACACCCCGTCCCTAGCGGGTCGATTGGGAGCGCGGGTGTATCCTTTTGCCTGGCAGGAGGATTTTGCCGCCGCCCGCAACTTTGCCCTGCAGCAAGTGCAAAGCGACTGGGTGTTGGTGCTGGATGGAGACGAACGGTTGTTGCCCCCCGCCCTCCCCGCTCTGCGGCGCTTGATCCGGGAACCCAATCTCCTGGCCGTCCTTTTGCGCCGCCGCGAGTTGGGGGCCGCCCAATCCCCCTATTCCGCGGTGACCCGCTTCTTTCGCCGTCATCCCGCCTTGCGGTTTCAAGGGATTTACCACGAATCCATCGACGACAGCGTGGCGGCCCTGCAAGCCCAGGAATCCCACTGGCAAGTGGCCCACCTCGAACCGACCGCGATCGAGCACTACGGGTATCATCCCCTGTACACCGACTTGGCCGCCAAGGCCCAACGCGCGGAACGGTTGTTGCAGTTCCACCTCCAAAAATCTCCCCAAGATGCCTACGCCCTTGCCAAGTTGGGGGCCCTCTACCTCAGCCAAAACCAACTCCCAGCGGCGATCGCCCATCTGGAGGCAGCCGTTGCCCTGCCCAATCTCTGCCCGGCGGTGCGGTTTGAAGGTCTTTACCACCTCGCCCTCGCCCGCGAAGCCCATCAAGACAGTGCGGGGGCCCAAGCCCTCTACGAAGCGGCGATCGCCCTCCCCCTCCAACCCGTGGTGTTGCTGCCTGCTCAATTTAATTTGGGGTTGCGGTACCACGCAATCGGGAATTTTGCGCCCGCTATCGACCTGTTGACCCAGGTGAAGGCCACAGCCCCCGATTACCTGCCAGCCTACCTCGCCCTCGGTCGGGCCCACAAAGCAGCCGGCAACTTGACCGCGGCGATCGCCACCTACGAACAGGCGATCGGCCAGGACCCCGATGCCCCGGAACCCTACCGCAATTTAGGGGTGGCCCTGTTCCACAACGGCCAGAGTCACCGTGCGCAGCAGGCCTTCGGCCGCGCCATTGAGGCTTATACCCTCCAGGGGCAATGGCAAAACGCTCAGGCCCTCAAAGAGCAGTTGCGGGAATTGGGTTTGCTGTCCCCAGACTGGTAAACTTGGGGCCAGCCGCCCTCAGCAAACGTAAGAAACCGTTATGTACATTGTGCAAATTGCCTCGGAATGTGCGCCCGCCATCAAAGCGGGGGGACTGGGGGATGTGGTCTACGGGTTGAGTCAAGAACTGGAGCAGCGCGGTCACTGCGTGGAGCTGGTGCTGCCCATGTACGACAACATGCGCTACGACCACATTTGGGGTTTGCACGAAGCCTACCGGGATTTGTGGGTGCCCTGGTACGGCGGCGCGATCCACACTTCGATATTCTGCGGCTGGGTGCACGGTCGTTTGTGCTTTTTTGTTCAGCCCCACTCCGCCGACAATCTGTTCGATCGCGGTCTTTATTACGGAGCGCCCGACGACTGGAAACGGTTCGCGTTTTTCAGCAAAGCGGCGCTGGAGTTTTTGCAACAGACCAACAAGCGCCCCGATATCATCCACTGCCACGACTGGCAAACCGGCTTGGTGCCGGTGTTGCTCTACGAAATTTACAAGTGGCACGGCATGGAATACCAACGGGTGTGCTACACCATCCATAATTTTGCCCACCAGGGGGTGACCAGCGCGGAGGTTTTGCGGGCCACGGGTCTGAACAACGACGAGTACTATTTTGCTCCCGATCGCCTGGCGGACAACCAGTACCCCGGTGCCCTCAACTTGATGAAGGGGGGCATTGTTTACGCCAACTATGTGAATACGGTATCGCCCCACCACGCCTGGGAAGCCCGGTTCAGCGAAGTGGGCTGTGGCTTGCAACCCACCCTCGACACCCACCACTACAAGTTTGGCGGCATTCTCAACGGCGTAGACTGTGAGTTTTGGAATCCGGAAACCGATCGCCATTTGCTCCATCCCTACCACATCGCCACCTTCGAGCACAAAGCCAAAAACAAATTTGCCCTGCGGGAACGCTTGCTGCTGGCCGAAAACCAAGACAAACCACTGGTTTGCTACATTGGGCGACTCGATCGCCAAAAGGGGGTGCACTTGGTGCACCACGCCATCTACTACAGTTTGCAGCGGCAAGCCCAGTTTGTGCTGCTGGGATCCGCCACCGAAGCCGGCATTCACCAGTGGTTCTCGCATGAGAAAAGTCACCTCAACGAAAACCCCGATTGCCATCTGGAGCTAGGCTTCAATGAGGAATTGGCGCACCTCATCTATGCTGGCGCCGATATCATCGTCGTACCCAGCAACTACGAACCCTGCGGCCTCACCCAAACCATCGGCCTCCGCTACGGCACTGTGCCCGTCGTGCGGGGGGTGGGCGGTCTCCTCAACACGATCTTTGATTACGATTACGACGAAGCCCACTTGCCCCAGGAACGCAACGGGTTTGTGTTTTACCAAACCGACGCGATCGCCCTGGAATCGGCTCTGGGCCGGGCCCTGGATCTGTGGTTTACCGACCGGGAAGCCTTTACGGACTTGGCGATCGCCGGCATGAAGTACGACTACTCCTGGAAAACCCCCGGCAGCCAATACGAAGGGGTGTACGAACACATCCGTCACAAATAACGTCACAAATAACGCCACAAATAAAGTGACCTGCCTGCCGCTTATCGAAAACTATCGGGATGGGGATGGAGCCGGGGGTGCAGCCACGCCGTTTGGATTTCTCCCTGTTGCAAATGCTGCGCGGCGATCGTGGCGACCTTTTCCGGATTGACCCGCCAATAGTACACATCATCGGGGATCACCAGCACCATCGGCCCCCCCCCACACAACCCCAAACACCCGGTCTCTTCGGCGGCATCGGGCACCAACGCCCGGAAGCAGTCCCACACCGCATCCGCCCCATCCCGCCGACAGGTACGATGGCGACACACAAAAACTTTGCGATCGGGAGGGGAAGCCATAAACACCACCAAAAAGCACGAAAAAAGGGCAAGGGGGATGCCCTCACCCTTGCGGTTACGGCAGCAAACTAGCTCGCCGAGCCCAAGCCCACATAGGATCCGTAAAAGAAAATGCCCACCACCGTCAGCACTCCCATGCCGGCAATGGTACCCACCAGCCACAATGGCAGTCGTCCATTTTGAAGAATCATCGATTTTTCCTCCCTGGGGAATCTCAGTGAAATTTAATTGAAAAAGTAGCTCGAAAACAGCAAGACCGTCACAAAGATCAGCAGCAACCCCAGGTAGAGGGAAGTCCGGTTCAGTTCAACGGGTTGGCTGTTGGGATTTTTTTCCGCCATAACGCACCTTCCAAAAGGGTAGCAAAAGGGTAAAAGAACTTGTTCTAGCGCGACAAAAACTGCATTGCGGTGATCGCCCCGATGAAGAAAACCGTGGGTACCGCCAGCGCGTGTACCGACAGCCAGCGCACAGTGAATACCGGATACTGTACCGGTTGGTTGGGATTGTTGGTAGCCATGTCACAAAACTAGGTTGGGCTAAGGTTACAGAAGGTAGCAAAGGGTTGCAAAAGTTCAATCAACCGCAAACGCTATTGGGGCAGAGTCCCCGGATTGTTGAAGCGATCCAACAAAACGGGAGCCTCTGGGTTGGCCGGAGCATAGTACTCATTGGGACGGGGGGTGCCAAATACATCGTAGGCCAGACCCGTGCTCACAAACAGCCAGCCGGCCAGAAACAGCGCCGGAATGGTCAAACTGTGGATAATCCAATAGCGAATGCTGGTCACAATGTCCGCAAACGGACGCTCACCGGTAGAACCTGCCATGCTTTCTTCTCCAATCGTTTGTTAAGGGTTGGGTTCGCTTCGCCACGAAAAGACTACAGAGTAGCTTTTCCAGTCACCGTCCCGCAAAGCTCGCCAAAACATTACGAATATCTTAAACTGTCTTTGATTGTAGCGCGGATTGGAGCGCGCTCCTGCCCCTCACCCAGACTCAGGCAAAACGGCTCTCCTGCACTTCTGGGGTTTCTTCGTCTAAGGGGCTTTGGACTTGGCAAAACGCCTCGATCCGCGATCGCATCTCGTTGAGGTTTTGCTCGACCCAGGTTTCTGCCCCTTTGCCGGCACCGACGTTGGCAAAAACCCGCACCAAGGGCTCGCTGGCATCCGGCAGCACCAGCACCCAGTCCTCCAGGGCGTGGAAAATTTTCACCCCGTCCAACAACTCGAGGCGATCGCGGCCGTACACTTCCACCAAGTGACGCATCAAGGCCCCTTTCAGGCTCCACGGACACCGCACCTGGCAACTGCGGTGGTAAATCGGCGGCAAACTCAAGCGCACCTGCGAGAGCGATCGCTCCTGCACCGTCAGCCATTCAATAATTTTGGCAATGCCGAACATGGCATCGAACCCCGGATGCAACTGGGGAAAGATAAACCCGGTTTCGGCCGACCCACCCATCACCACGTTGCCGCCCCCCTGGCACGCCTGCATCAGGGCGGTGGGGTTGGCCTTCACCCGCAGAATCCGACCGCTGTGGCTCTGGGCAATGTGCTCCAGGGCCCCCGAAGCCGACACGGGCACCACCACGGTGCCCCCCGGTTGGGCCGTTAAAGCCAGTTCCGTCAGCACCGCCAGCAGCAATTCGCCGGTAATCGCAAACCCCGTCTCGTCGATGGGAATGGAGCGCTCGCCGTTGGCAAAGACCTGCATGCCAAAGTTGGCCCGGAGGGCTTGCACCACATCGGCCAATTGCCGCAACATGCCGTACCGTTCCGCTTGGGAGAGGGCCACCTCGTTCAGACTGGCGTTGAGCACCACCACATCGGTGCTGAATTTGCCCAAAATGCGGGGCAACACCGCCCCCGATACGGCATACACATAGTCGATCGCCACCTTGCGGATGCTGCTGTTGCGGATGGCTTCCACATTCAGGTTGCGGGCAAAACCGCTGTTGTAGTAATCCAGCACCCGGGCCGGGTAGGAGATGTCGCCAATGTCTTCGAGCCGGGCCCGTCGATAGTCCTCTTTGAAGAAAGCCGCTTCGATTTTCTTTTCCTGGGCTTTGCTGAGGTTAATGCCGTTGTGGTCAAAAAATTCAATGACAATGCGATCGCTCAGATCGGGATCGATGCGAATGTGGCAACCACCAGCCGCATTCAAACTGGGCAAAATGTAGCGGGCGATGGGAATCGCCGTCGCCTCCAGGTTTTGGATGCTGGTGCCCACCGACATCAAGCCGGCAATCAGGGCCCGGGATACCATCCGGCAAATGTTGCGTTGATCGCGGGAAATCGTGACCGAAGAGCCGGGGAGAAGCGTCGCCCCCCAGGCTGCCCCCAGTTTCACCGCAAATTCTGGGGTGATTTCGATGTTGGCCAGCCCCGACACCCCGCGATGACCAAACAGGTTGCGGGTGGCCGTCGCCCCCCAAATCAAGTTGCGGTTGAGGGTCGCCCCGGCATCGATGCGTTTCCCCGGCCACACCCGGACATCGGGATGCACCCGTGCCTCTTCGCCGATGATGCTGCCGGTGCCGATCGCCACCCCTTCCATAATGTGGGCCCGCCGGTGTACCCGCACGTTTCGGGACAACGTACAAGCCCACAACTGTGCTTCTTCGCCAATGATGACCCCGTGCCCCAAGATGGGATGTTGCAAATCGGCTCCTGCCCCAATCACCACCCGATCGCCGATGATGCTCCCCGCCGAAATGCGGACCCGGGGCCCAATCTCGCAGCGCTCACCGATCAGCACCGGGGGTTCCAGCCGGGCCGAGGGATCGATCCGGGTGCCTTCACCGACCCAAATTCCTGCCCGCAACAACGGATAGCAAATCCGCAAATCCACCCGGCCCCGCATCGCATCGTATTGGGCTTGGCGGTAAGCATCCAACGACCCCACATCGCACCAGTACCCTTCGGCGATGTAGCCGTACATCGGTACCCCCTGGGCCAACAACCGCGGAAACAAATCCAAAGAAAAGTCACTGGGGACGTTCGGGGCCAGGAAATTCAAGACCTGGGGTTCCAAAATGTAAATGCCGGTGTTGACCGTATCGGAAAATACTTCGCTGGTGGTGGGCTTTTCCAAAAACCGACAAATCCGCTGCTCTTCGTCCACAATCACCACGCCAAAGGCGGTGGGGTCCCCCGTCCGCTTCAAAACGATGGTGGCCATCGACCCCTTGCGCTGGTGAAAGCGAATCGCAGCCGATAGGTCAATGTCGGTAACGCTGTCGCCACTGATGACGACAAAGGTTTCGGGTAAAAATTCCGCTACGTTTTTCACACAGCCAGCGGTGCCTAGGGGCTGCTCCTCTTCCACGGCGTAGTGCATTTTGACCCCATATTCGCTGCCGTCGCCAAAGCGATCGCGCACGACATCGGGCAGGTAGTGGAGGGTGGCAATCACTTCGCCAATGCCATGCCGCTCCAGCAAATGCAAGATGTGCTCGACAATGGGCCGGTTGAGAATGGTGACCATCGGTTTGGGCAGATCGCAAGTCAGTGGCCGCAACCTGGTTCCCGCACCGCCTGCCATTAACACCGCACGCATGGCCATCCTTGGTGGTTATGTACCGTTAATCTTGGCACAGACCGGCCGCCTTCCGCCGGCTTTGCAACGTTTTGTATTGCCTACACAGTTCTACATACTTGACGTGTGGTCTTTTGACAGCGGGGAGTCCTTTGGAAACAATGCGGATGTAGTGTTGGTATACATCCATTGAAACGAATTTTGTTGGGTTGGGTGGCGGTGATCGGGTGCTTGCTGGCGTTGGCCAATCCCGCATGGGCAGCCGACGCCAACCACGGTAAGCAAATTTTCAAGGCGAACTGCGTGGCGTGCCATGCCGGGGGCAATAACTCGGTGGTGCGGGCCAAAACCCTGAAAAAAGAAGCTCTCCAGGAATACAGCATGTACGATGCCGGCGCGATCGCCTACCAGGTGACCAACGGCAAAAATGCCATGCCGGCTTTTGGCAAGCGCTTGAAGCCCCAAGATATTGAAGACGTAGCTGCCTACGTTTTGGCCCAAGCGGACAACAACTGGGGCAAATAGTGCGGTTCTGGATTGCGCTCCTCGTGCTGTGGTTGTGCAGCGGGCCGGCCTGGGCTTCGTCCCTGGATCGGGCCGCGGCCCAAGCTTGGGCCAGCGGTTTGCAGGCGCTGCAACAGGAAGACTGGCCCGCCGCCTTGACAGACCTCCACCGCACGATCGCCCTGCCCAATCATCCAAAGTACGCGGCCAAACGCCAAGGGGCCCTCAACAACCGGTGTTTGGTCTACATTCAACTCCAGCACTACCACTGGGCGATCGCCGATTGCAATGCGGCTCTGGCCCATGCGCCCACAGCAGCAGCGTTTTTGAACCGGGGCATTGCCTACCATCGCCTGCAGCAGTTCGAGCAGGCGGCCGCCAACTTCACGGCGGCGTTGCGGTTGACCCCCTACAGTGCCGAAGCCTGGTTGGATCGGGCTTTGGTGTATCTCGACTTGGGTCAGATCCAACAGGCCCGCCATGACCTCCAACAAGCGGCTACTTGCTGCGATCGCCACGGGCCTTTGCACCGCTACATCCGGCAAACCCTGGAGTCTTTGCCGGGCTCTACCACCACGGCTTAGCTAGGGCTTTGTTTTTTAGCGCCGCCGACTGGCCAAGAAAGTCATGGGGTCTACCGCCGCCCCGCCGTTGGGCCGGATTTCAAAGTGGAGGTGGGGGCCCGTGCTAAAGCCGGTGCTGCCCATGGCCGCAATGAGTTGACCTTGATTCACCGATTGCCCCGATCGCACGTACAGGGCGCTGTTGTGGGCGTAGCGAGTGACCGTGCCATCGCTGTGGCGAATATCAACCATATAGCCGTAGCCGCCGTCGTTCCAGCCGGAAAATTCCACCACCCCCGCTGCCGCCGCCAAAATGGGCGTACCGACGGGGCCAGCAATATCGATCCCTTGGTGTATCCGTCCCCAGCGCCAGCCAAAGCCGGAGGTGAGAATCCCCTGGGCGGGCCAAATAAACTCGGTGGACACCCCAAGGTCGTTGATGTCGGGCAAGAAGTTCGCCGCGGCGAGAGGGGGCAATTGGGGCGATACCGCTGAAAATTCGGAAGGTTGTACCACAACGCGGTTCTGGGAGTCGAGGCCGAGGGCCGGGGTGGTAGGAGCCGCTGCCAGCTTGATCGATTCCTGCTCGCGGGCCTTTTGTTCCGCTTCGCGCACCCGATCGCTCAGTTGCTCTACTTCGAGCTCCAAGCGTCGGAGTTCGACCGAAGTCATGCGGGCTTCCGCTGCCGGCAGCAGGGCAACGGTTTGGGTCGCTGCGGCACTGGGCATTTCCGTCACGGCTTCCGGAAGGCTGGGCAACAGCGCTTCGGCCGCCAGTTTGAACGCTGGTTCCGCCGCGGAAGTCGGCACCAAGGGCACCACCGGCGCAGCGGTCAGTTGCTCTTTGAGGGCCGCCCCTGGTACGGAAGTCGGCAGGGCCGCCGCCACTTTGGGCGCCTCGGACTCGGCCGCTGGGCTCGCCGGCACCACTGTGGGCAAAGCCGCCGCGATTTCGGTCAAGTTCGGGGCGGCTACCGGCACCGGTGCGGGACGGGTGGCAGGTGTCGGTTCCGCACTGGGTCGAGCGATCGCCACCAAAGGCGCTACCTTTTCCACTTGCTCTACCGGCAACACCGGTACCAAAGCCGGCAGAACCGTGGCCACTACGGAAGCGATCGGCGAAGGGACGGGCGACGTTACCGGATTGACCGGTGTCGCTGCTGCGGGGGGCGTGGGAGCCGTAGCTGTAGTACCTACTGCCGGATCTACGGCCGGGACGTTGGGCGCCGGAATGTCGGTCGCCGGCGCTGCGGGCACCAGACCGGCCAGGCTCACCAGTCCACCCCAAGGCAAGGATTCGGTCAACGACGCACTCGCCGTTTCGTTCAGAGCAATGGGCAACACCGATAAATCGAACGGGGTAGCCGCCTTCACGGCAATGGGCTTGGCGGCGATTTGCCGCTCCACTTCCTGTAGGGTGCCGGCAATTTCTTTGACGGGCTTGCTGGCGGCCGCCGTTTCCCAACCGGCGGGCGGGATCATCGGAATTTTTAGTTCTTGGTTGAGGGGCAACCAGTGGGGATCGACCAGTTGGTTGGCCGCGACGATCGCCGACTGCCGCACACCGTAACGCCGGGCAATGGTTTCGATCGTGTCTCCCAAAACCACCCGATAGGTGGTGTACTTCGGTGCTTTCTGGACTTGGGCCGCCAGCGGATCGTGGCTCACCGGCACAAACTGCCCATCCAGTTCTTGCAAACGCTGCTTCAGACGATCGCGCTCTGCCACCAACCGCTCTTTGGCTCGCTCTTCCCGCACCGCCATCAACCGCGTTAAATCCCCCGGAATGGTCAACGGCCGGTCAATTTCCAAGAAATCCAGCGATTCCAGTTGGGAATGTTTGGCAATCTCCGCCGCCGGCACCCCGTAAAAACCGGCGATCGCCCCCAGGGTTTCCCCCGGTTTCACCCGATGCACCAAGCCGTTGACCGGCGGTACCACCAATCTTGTGCCTGGCTTCAGCTCCGTCGCGGCACTGACCCCATTGGAAACAGCGATCGCCGCGGCATCGACCCCGTACATCTGGGTGAGCTTCCAGAGGGTCTCGTCTTCCCGCACCTTGTGCACAATGGGCCCCCGCACCTCGTCCAATAGACCACTGGCGATCGCTGCCCGGGCCTGTTCGTACTTAAATTCGGTGTTTTGGGCGAGGGCTGTGCCCAGGGTCTGGGTCGAAATGGCCACCGGCGCTGCTTTGGGAGACCGTCCCTGCCGCTCCACCAAGATACTGGCGGTACCTAAAGAAAGGGCTAGACCCACTACCGCCAACGAAACCCGCGCCCCTTGGCTGGATTCGACGGTTGGTTGGGCACTCCAGGCGGAAAGTTGCTCGCCCGGTTTGTGCACCTGTCTGTGCAAACGACGTTTCAAGAATTGGCCTCCCTACACTTGCTACTCGATACACTTGCTACTCGATGCGATCGACGCGCTGTTGCGGCTCAACTCAGCCCAATCTCGAAACATTCAGGAATTTCCTGGCTTTCGAGCCGTGCTGGCCGAGCATCTCCTTACTCCCCCCCCACCCGGGTTCCCATCGGTGGGTTTTTCAGGTTTGTTTGCAAAAACCGGAAACCTTGCGTTTTCCTGTCAGTACCCTACTCGTTCAATTTCCCGCAAACAAGTTCACAGTGAACAAAACAAATCGTCAAAGTATGCGTTCAAAACGAGGATCCCGGTGAACGCATACGGGAGCAATTTCTGTCAATCCGCAAGGAAGGGGCAGAATCGGTCAAATTCCCGGAAGAATGGATTGCGGATTTCTGCAGGTTAGGTCTCTCCGATCGGGAGCCGGATCGGCGATCGCGGGAACAATCCGCCGGTGATGGCGATCGCAGGGAGGCAGTGCGCCAAATTTCTTCACAACGGGCTTTTGTCGGCGAAAAAATTGGAGAGAGGGGGATCGCATTTCCTCGATTAGGCTCAATGTTGCGTCGATTTGCTTCCCTTTTCGCGGAATTTCGTTGGGAAAATAGCGGGAAAATCATTTTGGCGGGAGGGTCAAAAAAATAGCCGGGAGGGGGGCGATCGCCGCCAAATTGTCGATTACGGTAGGGGCAAAGACCGGAAAACGGGACTTTTTTCGGAAAAGTTTCTAATTTGTCGCCAAAGCCAACGGGAATTCTGGCTCCCTCTCCCCGATGTGGGAGAGGGAGGCGCTATCTAGGGGTTTTCGTGCATGGCCCAGATCGGAAGAGC
>DMPD01000123.1 GCA_003456125.1 Cyanobacteria bacterium UBA8156
GCTGGGGTAGACCATTGCCAGTTACAGGTCTCTACTCCTTCTACTCTGCCAGCTCTCCTCTTCTACCTCCCATCCCCTTTACATTTCTTTTTACACGGTCTCTAAAGCCAGATGGGGTTATGGTCGAGCAGGGAGATGCCGTGGATGAAATTGGTGATATTGCTGCCTTGGATGAAAATTTAGCCCAGTCGGATGGATTTTTGGCAACTATCCCATAATGGCGATAAATGTAGGTGATCTGAGTTTTGCATTTCCAGAGGACTGGCAAGTGAGCCAGTACGATGAATGGGCTTTTTATCGTAATTTATTCTGCAAGATGTGGGATGGGGTTAAAGGGGTGGACGTAATCGCCATCGATCGGGAGGCGAATATATGGCTCATTGAAGTCAAGGACTATCGACAGCACCCTCGCACCGAGCCCAGTGACTTGGCCGATGAGGTGGCACGTAAGGTTTTCTGCACTTTGGCGGCCATGCTGCCGGCGAAAATTCATGCCAATGAGCGGTCAGAACAGGGGTTCGCTAAAAAGTTTATCCATGGGCAAAACCTGAGGGTGGTTCTCCATGTAGAGCAACCAGCTAAGCCTTCCAAGTTGTTTCCCCGCTCGATTAATCCAGAGGATGTGCAACTCAAGCTGAGGCAGACCATCAAGCCCATCGATCCCCGTCCCCGAGTGGTGGCTTTGGGTCAGATGGGGAACCTACCCTGGACAGTACAGTAAACTCAACTTGCCAAAAAGCTGAGGTCGGTGGTGGTGGGTTGCAGGCCTTTTTCCGCCAACCAAGACGCAGAGAACAGCCGGCTCTGGTAGCGGTTGCCCCCATCGCACAAAATGGTAACCACGGTTTTGCCGGGTCCCAGCTGCTGGGCGAGACGGACAGCCCCCACAACATTCAGGGCGGCGGAACTACCCACAAACAAACCTTCGTGGTGCAGTAGGTAATGGGCCATGGCCACCACCTCGCGATCGCTCCCTTGGAACGCTCCATCCAACCGGGCCCGGGCAAAGTTGGCGGTGAGGCGGCGGATGCCAATGCCTTCGGTGATGGAACTCCCTTCGGCAGCAAAGGAACCGGTGGTGACGTAGTTGTACAGTCCGGAGCCTTGGGGATCGATCAAATAGGTGGCAATGTGGGGGTTTTGTTCCTTGAGGTAGGCGGTCACGCCGCCGATGGTGCCACCGGTGCCGGCCGCCATCACCACTCCAGCCAATTCCCCTTGGGTCTGCTGCCAGAGTTCGGGGCCCGTGGTTTGGTAGTGGGCTTCCGCGTTGGCGGGATTTTCAAATTGATCGGCCCAAAAGGCGTTGGGCAGTTCTTCGGCAATCCGGCGGGCCACATGGTAATAGTTGTCGGGGTTGCTAAAGGGCACCGCTGGCGTGAGCCGCACGTTGGCCCCCAGCGCTCGCAACAGCTCGATTTTTTCGGGGGACTGGTTTTCCGGCATGGCAATTTCGCAGCGGTAGCCCCGGGCCGCCGCCACCAGGGCCAGCCCAATGCCCGTATTGCCAGCGGTTCCTTCAACAATGGTGCCCCCCGGTGCCAGTTTGCCGGCGGCCTCCGCCGCCAATACCATAAACAATGCCGCCCGATCCTTGACGCTACCCCCCGGATTCAAAAACTCCGCTTTGCCCAAAATTCGACAACCGGTGGCCGCCGACAGGGAAGGAATTTCGATGAGGGGGGTGTGGCCCACGGTGCCACAAAACCCGACGGCAAGGACGGTCATGGTATGCTGCGTCAAACTTTTCCTATTGTGCCATGGGGATACTGCCCTTGCCGTGGCTCATGCTGGTGTTGGTGGGCTACGCCATCCTTGGTTGGCAGTTGGCGGGGTGGCCCCTCTCCCCCACCGCCACATTGATGGTTTCCCTGGGGCTGGCTGTGGTCTTACCGCTTTTCATGGCTTTCTTGAAGTGGCTGGGTTCTTTGCTGCTGGTGGCGATCGCCGCGGGGTTGCTCTCGTTGTTGGTGTGGCCGCTGCTGAGCGTGGCTTGGGAGTTGGCGGCCCTCTGGCTGTCCTTGACGGTGTTGGTGACCAGCCTCAAGCTAGTGGCCAAAACCGTCCGCAAAATTTCCTTGGCTTTGGTGTTGACGGCTACGGCTAGCCTGGGTCTGTCGTTGGGATTGCTGGGGCAATTTGCCTGGCAAGGACTGCAAATCCTGTGGCTACTTTGGCAGATGGGCTAAATTCGGCCCGGGATGGGCCCCCGCCGGGTGGCATCGCTCACCGAGGCTTCTAGAAAGGTTCGCAGATGGGTGACATGGGGATCGGTTTCGGCGGCCAAGGCCTGCAATGCTTCTTGGAATCCATGGGGCGATCGATACAAGTGCCGATAGGCATTTTTTAAGGCTTTGAGGCTGTCTTCGGCGAAACCGGCCCGCTCCAACCCCACCCGGTTGATGGCCCGTACCCGCGAAGGATTGCCTTCCACCAGCATGTAGGGCGGTACGTCCCGTTCGATACGGCTCATGCCTCCTACCATCGACAGGCAGCCAATCCGCACAAATTGATGCACCCCCAATACGCCACTGATGCGAGCTTGGGATTCCACGTGCACATGGCCCGACAACGCCACCGCATTGGCCACGATCGCCCGGTCCTCAATCGTGCAGTTGTGCCCCACATGGACATAGGCCATCAGTAAATTGCCGTTGCCGATGGCTGTGGTTTCGCCGGCAAAGGTGGCCCGGTTCACGGTGACGTATTCCCGCAGGGTGTTGTCATCCCCGATTTTGACCAGCGTCAGCGAGCCGTCGTACTTCAAGTCTTGGGGTTCCAACCCGATCGCGGCACCGGGAAAAATGCGATTGCGGGCCCCGATTTCCGTCCAACCGTCAACGATCGCGTGGGCGCCAACGGTGGTGTGGGGCCCGATTTTCACGTGTTCGCCGATCACCGCATAGGGGCCCACCCGTACCGTAGGGTGCAGCTCCGCTTCCGGATGCACCACAGCGGTCGGATGAATCAACTCGGAGGCAGGGGCAGCAAGCATAAAAACCTATCAGCGAACCCAACAACAATGAACCCAAATCCTCACAAATCCACCAAAGAAAACATCAGTTCCCCTTCGCAGACCAACTGACCCTCCACCTCCGCCCTGGCTTGCATTTTGCCAAAACGCTTTTGTTTCACCGTCAGCAACTCTGAGGCAATCACCAGGCGATCGCCCGGGACTACGGGTCGCCGAAACCGCACCCGGTCAATGCCTGCGAATAAAGATAACATCCCCTGCACTTCCGGCAATTGGGTCAGGACAATACCCCCCACCTGGGCCATGGCTTCCACAATCAACACCCCCGGCATGATCGGTTTCCCCGGAAAATGTCCCGGAAAAAACGGCTCGTTGATGGTGACGTTTTTGATCCCCACCGCCGATTTGCCCGGCACCAACGCCACGATCCGGTCTACCAACAAAAAGGGATAACGGTGGGGCAACAACGCTTGAATCTGCTCGTTGTTGAGGGCGATCGCCGCCGGGTTGGCCAAGAAGGTTTCGGTATCGTGCATGGTGGATCGAGGTTTTCAGGTTTGCAGCCGGGTTGCCAAAGCCCGTGCCAATTCGACGTGCAGCACATGGCTAGCTTTGTAGGCCACCACATGCACAGGGGGCAGCGGCCCCAACAAACTCAGGTCCCCCACCAAATCCAGCAATTTGTGGCGACAGGGTTCGTCGGCAAACCGCAGGGGCGGATTTAGCCACTGCTCATCATCGCAGACGATGGCATTTTCCAAACTCCCACCGGCAATAAGTCCCGCTGCCCGCAATGGCTCAATAAATTTTTGCAGGGTAAACGTCCGCGCCGGCGCGATCGCCTCTGCAAAAGGTTCCGTGTCGGGACACCACGTCCGCCATTGCCGCCCGATCGCCGCCGTGGGAAAGTCAATACCGTAGGTGAACTGCAGGCGATCGCTCGGTACCGCACTCACGAAGCTATCCCCCTGCTGCACCGTCACCGGCTCCCGCAATGGGGGTGGGGGCTGCCGCTCCCCCTGCACCACGGTGCCCACCTGGGCGATCGCCACCACCCAGGGCCGCGCCGAGCCGTCCAAAATCGGCAGCTCGTCCCCTTCGATCGTTACCGTGGCGTTGTCAATACCCAGACCGGCCAACGCCGCCAGCAAATGCTCGACCGTGCGCACGGTGGCTCCCCCTTGGCTCAGCTCTGTCGAGAGACGGGCTCCCAGGGCCGCCGTCAAATCCGCCGGGATCCAGGTTTCCCCCTGCCGAAACACCCGCCCTTGCCCGGCCGGGGCCGGCTCCAGGGTCACGGTCACCGGTTGCCCGCCGTGCAAAGAAGTGCCTGCCACCGTCACGGGTGCCGCCAATGTCCGGGCCATCATCAGAATTTTTCGCCCAGACCAAAACTAAATTGGGTGCCGCCCCCATCCAGCCGCACCCCGTAGTCCACCCGGATCGAGCCCAACGGCGACTGAATCCGCAGACCGGCGCCATAGCCGCCGCCGCTCCCCGGTTTGCCCCGCACCGCCCCCGGATTCCCCAGCACATCCTTGCCGGAACCCAAATCGCTACCGTAATCGGCAAACAACACCCCGTTCAGGATCGCAAACAACGGAAACCGGTCTTCCGCCGAAATCAGCGCAAAACTCTTGCCAGAACCAATTCGCCCTTCATCCCAACCCCGAAT
>DMPD01000087.1:0-2268 GCA_003456125.1 Cyanobacteria bacterium UBA8156
TGACATCGCCAATGCCCAGGCGAATGATGTCGGCGGTGGGGTTGGCGGCGGCAAAGGCTTTCACGCGGCGGGCAATTTCGGGGAAGAGGTAGCCCGCCTTGAGCTGGCGGTAGTTGTCGTTGATTTTGACCATGGCGATGGGGTACACGCAAACACCGGTTTATTATAGGCGGGAGTTTTCTTGGGGTGCTATGGCTCCGACGGTGTTGATTACCGGGGCTTCTTCCGGTATCGGCAAAGCGACGGCGTTGCTTTTTCAACAAAAAGGCTGGCAGGTGGCCGCCACCATGCGCCGACCGGAGGCTGCCACCGATTTGGCCGCCCTGCCCAATGTGCGGTGTGTGGCGCTGGATGTGGGCGATCGCCCCTCGATCGAGCAGGCGGTGCAAGCTACCCTAGAAGCCTTTGGCGATTTGGATGTGGTGGTGAACAACGCCGGGTTTGCGGTGATCGGGCCCTTGGAAGCGGCCAGCGAGGAAGATCTGCAACGGCAGTTTGATACCAATGTGTACGGGGTGATTCGGGTCATGCAAGCGGTCTTGCCCCATTTTCGCGATCGCCGGCGGGGCACCATCATCAACGTTTCTTCGGTTGGCGGTCGGTTAGCATTTCCGGTGTACAGCCTGTACCACGGCACCAAGTGGGCGGTGGAAGGCATCTCTGAATCGGCTCAATTTGAACTGCGCCCCTTCAACATTCGGGTGCGGTTGGTTGAACCGGGGGCAATCCGCACCGATTTTTACGGGCGATCGCAAACCCCCATGCAAAAAGAAGGGCTGACCGCCTACGCGGACTTCACCACCAAAGTGTTGGCCCGCATCGGCGAAGTCGAAGCCACGGCCCCGGGGCCGGAAGTGGTGGCCCAGACCATCTACCAAGCGGCCACCGACAAGGGCGATCGCCTGCGGTACGGGGTCGGCAACGGTGTCGAGCCGTTGCTGTTGGCGCGGCGATTGTTGCCCAGTTCTTGGTTTGTCGAGATGGTTCGCCGCCTCTTGACGTGATAAGCTGCCTCGAATCGGGATGGGGCAAAAACATGAAGTGGCAGCAAGTAGCCGGCAGCGTCACGGCACCGCAGGGATTTCGCGCCGCCGGCATTGCGGCGGGTTTGAAGCCGTCGGGGTCCCCCGATCTCACCGCCATCGTTTCGGAGGTGGGGGCGATCGCCGCCGGGGTCTTGACGACTTCCGTCGTGCGGGCGGCCTGCGTGGACCTCAACCGCGAAATTTTGGAGTCGGGGCAGCGGGTGCGGGCGATCCTCTGCAACGCGGGCCAGGCCAACGCCTGTACCGGCGAGGAGGGTTGGCAAAATGCGCAGGAAACGATTCGCTTGGCGCAACAAGCCCTGGGCACCGCCGAAGGGGTTTTGATTGCTTCCACCGGCCGCATCGGCCAACAACTGGATATGCCGAAGTTGCGGGCGGGTATTCCCCAAGTGTTGCAGGCGGCCCATGTCCAAGGGGGCGACGAAGCGGCGCGGTCGATCCTGACCACCGATCTCGTGCCAAAGGCGATCGCCCTTGAGGCCGAGATTGCCGGGAAACCGGTACGGTTGGGGGGCATCGCCAAGGGTTCGGGCATGATTCACCCCAACATGGCCACCATGCTGGCCTTTGTGACCTGTGATGCGGCGGTAGGGCCCATGCTCTGGCAAGACATGACCCGCCGGGCAGCCGATCGCAGTTTCAATCAAATTACAGTGGACGGCGACACCAGCACCAACGACATGTTGTTGGGCCTGAGCAACGGGCAATCGGGCACCCCCGCCATCACCCAAGCCGACAGCGCCGAAGCCCGCCTCCTCGAAGAGATGTTGACGGAAGTGTGCATTTACCTCGCCAAAGCCATTGCCCGCGACGGCGAAGGAGCCACGTGTTTGCTGGAAGTGCGGGTCACCGGCGCCGAAAGCGATCGGGCTGCCCGGCAAATGGCGCGCACCGCGGCTGGCTCTTCCTTGGTGAAGTCGGCGCTGTTTGGCCGCGATCCCAACTGGGGGCGGCTGGCGGCGGCGGTGGGCCGGGCCGGTGTGCCGTTTGATCCCCAGGCCCTGCAAATCCAATTGGGGAATTTTCGGTTAATGGAAAAAGGCTGCCCCCTCACCTTTGACTGGGCAGCAGCCGGACAATACCTGCGGGATCAAGCCGCCGCCAGCGGTACCCCCGAAGCCCAAAAACTGGATGCCCCGGTCACGGTGGAAATTGCTGTGGGGGCGGGCCCCGGCACCGGCCAAGCCTGGGGCTGCGACCTCAGCTACGACTACGTGAAGAT
>DMPD01000087.1:2588-2806 GCA_003456125.1 Cyanobacteria bacterium UBA8156
CGACCTCAGCTACGACTACGTGCGCATTAACGCTGAATACACCACCTAAATTCTTGGCACCTGAATTCTTGGTGAAGTTGGCTATATGAGGGGGGGATGAATGGATTGGAACTCTCCAACCAGGCACGCTTTCCAATGCAAAAGCGAAACATTCAACCATCTTGGCTCACAGAAACTCTGGGGGGCCATTCCAGTTTTGCAGCCCTCACCCTAAATCC
>DMPD01000111.1 GCA_003456125.1 Cyanobacteria bacterium UBA8156
CACCACCAGTCCATCACCGCAATTTCCCCCCCCCGTTGAACTGCTTACCGCTAGCCCATCACCGCAACCGTCATCTCCCCCCGCCTCCGACTGGGAAGCCGACCTTGAGGAATTGATTCAGCAAAACAAAGATTTGTTGGCCCCGTTGCGGGAGCTGTTGGCCGAAGAGACCGCCCCCGAGACGAGTCCCGTCGCCCCGTCCCGTCCCCCCGACCGCCGCATCTTACCGGTGCCCATCCTCACGGTGCCGGCCACCGAAGTGGTGGCGGGATTGCCGTTAACCATCGCCCTCCATCTCCCCCAGAGCGAACCTCGGCCCTTCGTCAAGCTCTGGGTGAAAGACTGCCAAACCCGCACCGTCGTCGATGGCCCCCGCTGGTTGGCGGACTTCAAACGTCGGGGGCCCGAGCTGTGGGAAGCCACTACCCAAATCACCCTCCCCCTCGGTCTGCTGGAAGTTGTCTTCGAGGCGATCGCCATCGATTTGGAAACCCAACAGGAAAGCCGCAAAACTTCGGTGGTGAAGCCTGTCATTCCCCCCACCCTCGAGCCGCTAGACTAGCCGTGCAGGTGCTCTTCTCGGCGCAGACCCTGCAACAGGTAGTTGAGGGCCATTTCCCGGTGGGGATGGGCTTCCAGCTCCGCCAGTACCGTTAACAGGCGATCCGCCAGAGGCTGCCCCAGGGCGGCCCTCAGGGTTTGTTTTTCGTGCTGCAGGCGTTGCCGTTCCCGCAATTGGGCCTGCCATCGCCCCGAAAATAGGTACGGAATGTGACGGGTTAGGCCCAGGGCCACCAGCCATTCCCACTCCCCCCGATCGCACCAAATGCCGTTGCAGGTGGCGCAGCGCTCCAGGTAGAAACCCCGATCGCCCACGGGCACCCGCACCCGACTCAGAATCCGACCACACTCGGGGCACAGCCCGGCTTTCTCATCCCCCGGCGGCACGGTGAACCCGGCCGTGACCTCTCCTTCCACAAGCCCACCCTCCGGCAGCGCGGTGGGGGCAGCCTGTTGCCACTCCCGGTAGTCTTCCCCGTCGATCCACCACCCCCCGTCTTGGGGACAGGGTCGCAGCGGCGGGCGATCGGCCGTAGCCGGCACCTTGGGCAAGAGTTCACCATCGCGGCTCTTTGGACACAGCATAGCGTTAAATAGAAACTAGACCCTTGATTTACTCACACCGGCCGCAAGTTCTAGCACAAGAACGTCTGACAAGAACGTCCCTGTTGCTGAAAACCAGAAACGGGGCCGGTGTCCCGCCATTTGCAGAAATCGACGATACGTATCGATACGTATGGGGTTTACTCCATATCTTCCAATTCATCCAAATCGGAGTCGGTTGCTCCCTCGGTCAAGATGGGACACAATTGAATGTGTTTGCGTCCCAGGCGAATTTCCACCTCATCCCCTGGCTTGAGTCCCATTTGCTCGGTGTACGTAGACCCCACCAACAAGTTGCCGTTTTTTTGGACACTGATGCGGTAGCTGGGACCGCGGCCGTTGCGCCCGGCGGACCGCCGTTGGGCCTCATCGGCTTCCATGAACGCTTTGAAAAATTTCAACAGATTGATGCGTTCTTTGCCGTCCTTGGTGACAATCCAATACCCGCAGGCTTTGGCCTTTTCTTCTTTGGTGGCGGATTCCATGCTCTGGACTTTGGCCAGCAGTTCGTCACCGGTGAGGACAGGCTGAACATCTGCTTGGGCTTTGGCATTCCGACCAACGGTTCTTTGGCGAAGGGTTGCTTGTGCCATTTTGATTGCGGTTTGTAATTCCAGTTTCTAGGATAGGCGATTTTGAGCTTTCCGTCCTCACAAATACCCCTTTTGCTTTAACAGTTTGCTCCCCAGACCCATCGCTCTGCCAACAGACAGAAGGGGCCGCCAACCTTGGGTTCTCTGCCTTACGGTGTTTGGTTTAATCGACACAAATGCAAGATTGAGGAAAGTGCGACGCTGGGCAACGGGCCATTTGCCACATTTGGCGGAATGAGAATCGGGCCAATTTGTGTCATCGTTACAGTGGTAATGGGTGGTGTCATGTTTTCGCATCTACCGGTTTGGCAACAAAAATGGCCCTGGTTGGCGGTGATGGCTTTTGCCGCTGGTCTGTGGAGCGGTTGCCAGCAGCAGGGCCCGGTGCCGCGGTTGGAAGCCCGGTTGGGGCCGCAGTTGGTGACGGCGATCGCCCAGGTTCGGCCTGTGCCCGGTCTGGCGCTGCAGGTGTTTCAGCCCGATAATCGTTGCGAAGGCTTGGTCTCTACCCCCGAAACCATCCCTTGGGACGGGGAGCAACCGCCCGATCGGGAACGGCTGGCCCGCTTAGCGTTGTTGCGCACCGTCACGCGCCAAGCCATTCCCAAGTTTGAGGTGGGGAACTACGGCATTGCCCTGCGCGATCGCACGGCCATTGTCGATATTGCGGTGGCTCCTACCTCCCTCCGCCAGATTGTTTCGTTGTCGCGCTGCGAGCAGTTTGGGTTGTTTCGGTCGATCGAGGCGACCCTCACCCGCAACCCGCTGCTGCAAGTCGATCGGGTAGAATTTACCGAGGCTGGCCACGAAATTTATTTGTAGGCTGGATCTGCTGTTTTTCATTGCCCCCAAATCCATGGTCAAGCGCACCAAAGTTCATTCCCACGATGTTTTGCAACGGGTAGAAGAGCTGATTGAAGGCTCGAGCAGTCGGTACCGGATTACGGTGCAGGTGGCGGTACGGGCTAAGCTCCGGCGCTACGAAAACGAGGGCTACGATGACCCCCTCAAGCCCATTGTGCGGGCGATCGTGGAAATGTCGGACGAACTGCGCAGCAGTGAAATTTTGGGAGACGATACCGCCGGCATGGCGTTGATTTCCTAGCCGGAACCGAGATGGCACGGTCGGCGCGCCAGCTGATTTGATTGGTACCATTACACAGGGAATACGGTGGCAATTCCAATGGCAAGTCCAATGAGGGCAAATCCCACGGTACGCGAAACGCTGCTGGTGCCTTTTGTGGGGT
>DMPD01000192.1:0-4198 GCA_003456125.1 Cyanobacteria bacterium UBA8156
TTTTATCTGAAACGACTATACCCACTGCGGCGGGCCATGAGGTCGGTGCGGCCGGCGGTGCCGTTGAGGTCAAACAAGGCGACGACGGTTTCCCCGCGGCGATCGCGTCCGTAGATGCTGGCCAGGCGGGTGATGGGGTTCCAGTCAAATTGCAGGTGCACCGCCGGATCCTCGGCGCAGGGATTCACCAGGAGAGGGGTGCCATCGGCTGCATCCAGCGGAAAGGTGTCGCCTTTGCGGCTGTTGCACACGTCGCAGGCCAACAGCAGGTTTTCCCAGGCAAAGGTGCGATCGGGGTACCGGCTCTTGGGAAAGAAATGCTCGATCGCGCCGTAGGTGACGGCGGTAATTTGGCTTTCGCAGTAGGCACACCGGCCGTGAAAGGCTTTAACCAAGGCGGCTTTCACTTGTTTGTGGCGGTAGCGTTGTTGCACTTTGCCGGTTTGGGTTTTGGGGGCTTTCTGCTGCTTCAGGGCAACGAGTTCGGCATGCCAACGTGCGGCGTTTTCTTGCAAAATCGGGGGGGCGGTTCCCCGTTCGACGGGAATCATGGCAGATGAGCTGTTAGAAAGGCATCGATGCGATTTTCCAGGCTGTCGGGGGAGGACAAGTCTCCGTAGGGTTGAATTTCCCGCATAAATACTTCCAGGTGCTGGTATTCCTTTTTGTCATCTCCTTGCAATGGGCGGCCCCGCCGCAATTCGTGGTACCGCTGGATTTTGCGGGCGGTGGCGGGGGTGTAGGTAGACTCCAGGCCAAAGGCGGGGCTGGTGAGGGTTCGTTCCACGGTGCCCGCCAGGTGGATATAGGGAATCTCGACAATGTCTACCTGCCCATCGGTTTGCGCCAAATGCAGGGTGAGGGCATCGGCACCCGCACCGGCGGCAATCAGGGGGCTGTGGGTAGCGACCAAAAATTGCAGGTTCGGAAACCCTTGCCGCAGCCAACCGGCGATTTCCCGCTGCCACGTGGGATGCAAGTGAATGTCCAGCTCGTCGATCAGCACCACGCCGGGGGCTTGGGTGGGATCGTCCAGGTCGGGGAAGGCCTGCAACAACCGCCAGATCAAGTCTCCGGCCAAGGCGATGATGCTGCGAAACCCGTCGGAAAGCCCGATCGTGGACACCCGTTGCCCCCCCAACGCAAACTCAATTTGCCCGGTGCGGGTCACGCCGGCAATTTGCACGTCCCCCGGCAACAGTTTGACGATCGCCCGCTCGCCGACGGTTTTCATCCGTTGGGCTTCGGCATCGTTCTCATCCTTGGCGAGGCGGTAATCCAAATACACCATCCACCGCTCGAAGGCGCTGAGGGCGGTATCTTCTTGGAATTGGGTGAAAAAGTTGCTGGAGCGTTTGGGGGCATCCAAGCTGGGGACAATCACTTGGCTGACCCGGGTCAACCGCCGAAAGGCGCCATAGCCCGCAGCAAACCACCCCTGACTGCCCGAAGCAAAGGCCTGGGTGCGCAACCAACTGAGGGGGCGATCGGGTTTTTCCAGCAGCACCGGCTCGGTGTAGGTCTGGGATTTTTCGCCGATCGCGATGGTCAGCGGCTGGGAGCCGGTGATTTGATAGGACACGGTGAAGGCTTTGCGCTGCACTTTGTCGCCAAAGGTGCCGCTGTCGGCGGCATCTTGCCGCAATTTGACGGTCAACCGGCCGGGTTGGCTTTCGTCTCGTACCCAGCCGGTGGGCCGGGGCATCAGCTCTTTGGCGGCTTCGGGCCCGGCCAGCAACAGGGCCAAAGCCTGCAAAACGGTGCTTTTGCCCACGCCGTTTTCCCCCAGCAACGTCACCCAAGGATAGGTCTCGCTTTTCTTGTGGCTAAAAGAAAAGGTGGTGTCGGCGAAACACTTCAGGTTTTGGAGCTGAAGTTCGGTGACCCGCATGGGCATTGGCTCGGTTGGGTTCCGCTATGGTACCAAGTCCCCTAGGCCTGTTTGAAGAACCGGATCAGTTCTCGCACTTGACCCAAAAACCGCGCGTCTTCGCTGAGTTGGGCGATCGCCTGCTGGGCTTCGTCTGCCAATCGCACGGCGTCGGCGGCCTGCCGGGCGGCCAGGTCTTCGTGGGCCCGCCGGAGTTGGGCTTGCTCCACGAGGGTCTGATTTTGAAAGGCTTGGTGTTTGGCGACGTAGCTGTAGGGGTTTTCGGCATCCAACTGCTCGGCCAGCCGTTTTACCTCGTCTTCGAGGGCGTTCACCCGATGCCGCAATTCCACCACGTCTTCGCGGGGATAGGTGACTTCCTGCAACAAACCCCGCAGCCGAAAGACCAGAAATTGATAGAACCGCAGCAGGGGTCGCAAAACGGTTAACAACAGGGCGGCGATCGCCCCGATGTAGCCCAGGGTGCCCAAGCGGGTCAGTCCTAAGAAGTACAAACCGGCGGCGGTGGCCAGATGCACGGCGATCGCCACGATCAGCGCCCGTCGGGCCAGCATGCGGGCGTATTCCACTTTGACCCGATCGATCGGAATGCCCCGCTCGCGGGATTGTTCGGCTTCGACGATGACTTCGCGGGCCTGGAAGTGGATGTTCCAGGGCACCGTGGCGATCGTCAACAACCACAGGAAGATGGCCGCGCCGGCGACCCAATCCCCAAAACCGCCGATGGGCAGTTTCAACCAGGACAACAATCCATACACCGTGAAAAAGAGGGACACAGCCCCCACCAACCAGCCAACGATATTGCCCATGGTTTGGTGCTCCGTGCGGGACAAAGGCATTGTCGGCGATCGCCGAGGGATGCGGCGGCCCATCCGGACAGTTGGGGCACCGTCCCCATGGTCTACACTAAATCGACGATGCGCCGCACGGGTCATGTCCGATCTCTACCAAATTCTGCAAATCGATCGTCACGCCGATGGGGCTGCCATCAAAAAGGCCTATCGGCGTTTGGTGAAGCAGTACCATCCGGATCGCCACCCCGACGGCCACGAACCGATGGCTCGGATCAATGCGGCCTACGAGGTGTTGAGCGATCCCGATCGCCGCGCCGCCTACGATCGCCGGCATGCCCCCCGGCGGGTGGCCGTGGTCTCCCGCCCCGCCGCCAATCCCGACCTCACCTTTGAACTTTGGCGGGAGCAGGTGTACGTGCCGGTGTTATCGATTTTGGAGCAGGGGATTGCGGCCCTTTCCCAACAAATCGATGACTTGGCTGCCGACCCCTTCGACGATGTCCTGATGGCCGCGTTTATGGACTACGTGGCCGATTGCCGCCAACAATGCCAACGGGCCCGCGAGTGCTTCCGCAGCCGTCCCAATCCCCCCCAATCCGCCCGGAGTGCGGAATACCTGTTCTACGCCCTCAACCACTTTGGCGATGGCCTCGACGAATTGGAGTTTTTTACCCAAAACTTTAATGAGGCTTCCCTCCATGCGGGCGCCGAGCTCTGGCGCATTGCCCAAGAAATGTGCGATCGGGCGGCCGCGGCTTTTCCCCAATGGCCACCCTACTGAGGGCAACCAAAGACACAACCGAAAAGCCAGGACAGGCGTTAGGTTTGGTCAACCAGGCGACCGTCTTCCATGTACAGGATGCGGTTGTCGTGGGTAATCAGCAAAATCGTGCAGCCGCCCGCCTTGGCTAAGGTTCGCCTGAGTTCCACCGCCTCCCGCCCCGATTGCTTGTCGAGGGCGGCGGTGGGTTCGTCCGCCAACACGATCCGGGGACGGTTTACCTTTGAAAATCGCGAGCGTCCCCAAATTTGGCACGGAAAAACCTGCCATCGCCCAAAAGGCGATGGCCATCACGCTGCGGTCACCATCCTCCAAATGCGCTACGCTGGCGTGCGGGTCATATCCAGCAAATGCGCGACCATGCGGGCGTGCATACCGTCCTCCAGCGCGTCAAACCCAAACATCCCGTTTAGGGTGAGGCCATCCAGCGCCAGCAAGATAACCTCCACAACCACCGGATCGACCCCGCACCCATAGGCTTTCTCCTTCCACTTCCGCAGCTTGCCCATCAGGGGTGCCAATAGATTGCGATCCGCTGAAAAATCCGATCCACCTCCGCTTGTGAAAATTCCGCAAACGCCTCTTGGGCCTGCTTCACCCGCTCGATCAAGGCATTCCATTCCTGTTCGTTGGTCACCAGCACCGGTGTGCTCTTTGCTTAGGCTGATTGCTTGGGCTGTAGAATATAGTCATTTTAATTAACTTTGAGAGGTTTGCCCTTGCCCTCAGGGC
>DMPD01000192.1:4522-5668 GCA_003456125.1 Cyanobacteria bacterium UBA8156
CTTTGAGAGGTTTGCCCTTGCCCTCAGGGCAGAAGGGGAGAGCTAAGAGAGCCCGCAAAGCGTCTCGTTTTTATCTGAAACGCCTATAATTTGAACTGTAGGATGGTTTGGGCTGTGATTCGGTGAGCGTGAGAAACCTCAGGTTGTGAACAAACCACGCGATCGGAAAACATTCTTCGTGGCTTCCACCAATTCGGGATGGGGTTCAGGAGTATTTTTCAAGGCATAATTCCACCCCAGTTGCTCCCATTTGTATTCTCCCATTTTGTGAAAGGGCAACACTTCGACTCGCTCAATGTTGGTCATCGGGGCCGCCAAATCGGCGATCGCCTCGATGTTGGCGCGATCGTCCGGCAACCCGGTGATGATGCCCGATCGCCGGCAATTGCGCATCTCGGTGGTGTAGCCGTCAAACACCCCGTCGTTGTGGGTTTTGCGGTACTTGGTGAAAATTTCCTCCGTCTGGGGATCGAGTTGGTACCCGTGAGCCTCCAAAGCACTCTTGACCGTGCGAATCCCGCCAAAAGGCAATATGGCACGCTTCAGGGGTTGATCGGTTTGCAGCCCCACAACTTGCTCCAACTCTCGATCGATATCGATATAGCCTGGGGGATAGGTGGCAAGGCCGTATCCACCGCCAACACCCCTTGCTGCCGTTCCGCTTGCATCAGGGCCGCCACTTGAGCCCACAACCGCTGCGTGCGATCGCTCGCCCCCCGTAAAAAAGCCCCATCCCTGGGTGTAGTTGCTCTGAATGAAATCTCGCACATCCACCGTCTCCTGCCAACGATGCCACGCCGATCGCATTTGGTCAGATTCAAACGTATCCCTATCCATGGGTTTTACGTCCTTTGGGAAATTTATCTTGTGCTTTCCCACCGCCATTGTTAGTCGGTGCACCGCACCAATTACAGAACCGTTGCAATTGTTTTGGATTTTCACAAATCTTTACAAAGAGTCGGGTCTGTCCTTGAGGAAATCTGAAAATTTATCGAGGAGTTGCCGCGCGGGTCAATAATGCAGGCATCGAGTTCAAGGCTGAACCGTGATTGCTGCTCCCGAACAAGTTTCTGCATCGATCCTCACCGCAGAAGAGCTGCGGAAAATCGATGCTTACTGGCGCGCGTGCAACTACTTGGGTGCCGG
>DMPD01000051.1 GCA_003456125.1 Cyanobacteria bacterium UBA8156
TCAACCCTGGGCGTGGGCGGGGTAGTTGGGGTTCCCTTGGGGAGCGAAGTAGGTGCGATCGTAATCAAAGAAATGCACCTCTTTTTGGGGAGCCATCCCAATTTGGGGATGCTCCGAGAGGAAAGCCGCGAGGGCCGTGGTGCCCCCCTTCTGGGTACCAACGATCCAAAAATCCGGGCAAAAAGCGGCCGCCATCATGGGCAAGTATTGTCCAATTGACCCTTTTCAATGTAGCGGCCCGTGCCACAATAGCTGCACAAATCCAGGGGGAAGGGCGATGGCGGAACGGGTTGCGGTCGGCATTGTGGGGGCTTCCGGTTACGGTGGCGTGCAATTGGTGCGGCTCCTCAGCGAGCACCCCAACGTGGAAATCACCTATTTGGGAGGCAGCAGCAGCAAAGGTCAAAAGTTTGGCGAAATTTATCCCCATTTGGCCCACCGAGTCCCCTTGGTGGTCGAAGACTTGCCCCCGGCCGAAATGGCGACCCGGGCCCGAGTGTTTTTCCTGTCGCTGCCCAACGGCTTGGCTTACCAACTAGCCCCCCCGCTGTTGGCGGCTGGTTGCAAAGTGTTGGATTTGTCGGCGGATTACCGGTTTCGGGATTTGCCTACCTATCGGGATTGGTATCACGAAGGACGCGATCGCCCCGATAGCCCCATCGATGCCCAAGCGGTGTACGGTTTGCCCGAGTTGTACCGCGATCGCATTGCCGAAGCGAATTTGATCGGTTGCCCCGGCTGTTATCCCACCGCCAGTTTGCTGGGGTTGGCTCCCCTGGTCAAACAGGGCTTGGCGGTGTTGGACACCCTCACGATCGATGCCAAGTCGGGCACCTCCGGCGGCGGCCGCCAAGCCAAAACCAACCTGTTGTTGGCGGAAGCGGAAGGCTCGGTGGGGGCCTACGGCGTGGCTTCCCATCGCCACACGCCGGAAATCGAACAGATTTGCAGCGACTTGGCTGGGCAAGAGGTGATCGTGCAGTTTACCCCCCACCTGATGCCGATGGTGCGGGGGATTTTGGCCACCGTCTACGCCAAGCTGCGGGACCCTGGACTTGTCCAAGACGATCTGTTGACCATCTACCGTTCGTTTTACCGCAATGCTCCCTGGGTAAACGTGTTGCCCAGCGGTGTGCTGCCCCAAACCAAATGGGCGTGGGGCACCAATTTGTGTTATCTGGGGTTGGCGGTCGATCCCCGCACCCACCGCGTGATTGTGTTGTCGGCGATCGACAACTTGATGAAAGGGCAAGCGTCCCAAGCGGTGCAATGCCTGAATATCCTGATGGGGTGGGAAGAAACCTTAGGACTGCCCCAACTCAGTTTTTATCCGTAAACCCATGCTGGACGGCACCAATGTTTTTTTGATCGGGTTGATGGGGGCGGGCAAAACCACCGTCGGGCGGCTGTTGGCTCCCCGTTTGGGGTACACCTTTGTCGATACCGATGCCCTGGTGGAGAAAGCCACCGGCAAATCCGTGGCGGCTCTGTTTGCCGAGGTGGGCGAAGCGGAATTTCGCCATCTGGAAAGCCAGGTGCTGGCGGAAACGGCGGCGTTTATGCGGTTGGTGGCGGCTACCGGCGGCGGTGTGGTGCTGTCGCCCCTCAACTGGAGCCATTTGCGTCACGGCATTGTGATTTGGCTGGATGCCCCGGTGGAATTGCTCTGCCGCCGGCTGGCCCACGATACCCACCGGCCTTTGCTGCAGGGAGCGGATCGGCAAATTACCCTCAGCCGGTTGCTGGCCGAACGGCAAAATCTCTATGCCCAGGCGGATTTGCGGTTGACCATTTCGACCGTGGATACCCCGGAAAGTCTGTGCGAACGGGCGATCGCCGCCCTGCAAACCCGCCTTGAACCCGGGCGCTTGCGGCAGCTCCCCCCCTAGGTATGCCCCCTCGCCTCCAAATCCAACCGGAAGACTGTTCGGCCCTGGGCAAAGCGATTCTGCGCTATTTGCAGGGTCGGCAAATTTCCATGAACCAATTGGCGGAAGAAGCCGGCATTCCCCAACCCCGGTTGCGGGGGGCCTGTTTGCGCGGCACCTGTCCGGCCCCGGAAACCCTCCGTAAGTTGGCCCGGGCCATGGGCACCCACCACCTGGAGCTGTACTCTTTGGCTTATCCGGGGCGGTTGCCTGCCGGGTTGTTTCCCGAAGAAGAAATGCTGGAAACGGTGGTGCGGGAACTGCTGGCCACCGCCCGCCAAGAAAACCTGGCCCCGCCGGCTATGCCCCCCGACCCGGAACAATACCGGCGGGCCTTGATCGCCTTGGGGTTTGGCGATCGCTATTCGTCTTCGGCAAACTGATATTTGTACAAATCGGCGGGGCTGGGTTCCGGCGAGGTTTCGGCAAAGGTGACGGACTCATCCACCAATTCCTGGATGCGCCGTTGAATGGCTTTGAGTTCATCCGCCGCGACCAACCCCGCCGCAATGAGGCGATCGCCCAGCAAGGTGATGGGGTCTCGCCCAAACCACTCGTCTTTTTCTTCCTTGGGCCGCAGTTCATCGGGATCGGCCAAAGAGTGCCCCCGAAACCGGTAGGTCATGCATTCCAAGAGGGTGGGCCCTTCGCCGGCCCGGCCCCGGGCGATCGCCTCTTGGGCGTAGCGATACACCTCCAGCACATCCATGCCGTCTACCTCGTAGCCCGGCATCCCAAACACGCTGGCTTTTTTGTGAATGGAAATATCGGAGGTGGCCCGCACGTGCTCCATGCCGATCGCCCAGCGGTTGTTTTCCACCACAAACACAATCGGCAATTTCCAGAGGGCCGCCATGTTCAAGGTTTCAAAGAATTGCCCGTTGTTGGTGGCGCCATCGCCAAAGAAACACAACGCCACACTGTCGGCGGTGGGGTCTTGCAACACTTCCCGTCGGTATTTGGCGGCAAAGGCCGCGCCGGCTGCCACCGGGATGCCTTCCGCCACGAAGGCGTAGCCCCCCAAAAAGTTGTGGGCCGCCGAAAACAGGTGCATGGAGCCGCCCCGTCCCTTACTGCACCCGGTTTCCTTGCCAAACAACTCCGCCATCACCGCCCGCGGCGGCACCCCCGAACTCAAGGCATGGACGTGATCGCGGTAGGTGCTGCACACCGGATCGTCGGGTCGGCGTTGGGCAATTACCCCCGTTGAGACCGCCTCCTGGCCGTTGTAGAGGTGGACAAAGCCGAACATCCGCCCCCGATAGTACATCTCGGCGCATTTGTCTTCAAACGTCCGCCCCAACACCATGTCTTCGTAGAGTTTGAGGCCCGTTTCGCGGTCGATGGGGAGGGCGGCCGTCGCCGCCGGCGTTTCTTGGAGCATGGGGTTTGGTTTTGCGCAACATTTTCCGTATCGGTCAGTGTATCAGGTCTGTTGCGAACCGTTCCCCCACACCATTTTGGGTTCGGTGCCGGCCCAAATCCGCTCGATGTTGCTGCGGTGCCGCCCAATCACAAACCCCGCCGCCACGATCGCCAGCCCCAGGTAGGGCAACGGCTGGGCAAACCCCCACATCAACAAGGGCGCGGCGATCGCCGCCAAAATGGAGGCAATGGAGACGGTCTGCCACACCGCCATGGCTGCCAACCACACGCCAAAGGCGCTCAGGGCCACGGGCCAACTCAGGGCCAACAACACCCCCAAACCGGTGGCCACGGACTTGCCGCCGCCAAACTGCAACCACACCGAGCGGCTGTGCCCCAGCACTGCCAACGCCCCGGCCCCGATCGCCCAGATTTCGAGATAGTTGTCCGCACGCCCCAAAAACATCATCAGCCAGACCGCGGCAGCCCCTTTCAGCAAATCCACGGCAAATACCAACAAGCCGGCTTGCCAACCCAAATTGCGCCAGACGTTGGTGGCCCCGGTCGAACCCGAGCCTTTTTCGCGAATGTCGATGCCGGCGCTCCGCCCCACCAAATACCCCGTCGGCAGCGAACCGCACAAATAGGCGATCGCCAGCCCCCCAATTTGCCCCACCATTGCTTTGCCCTGTGTTTGTGGCCCCATTGTGCAAAGGAAGCGGACTCGCCGTCAACCGGCGCTTGGATGGGGAGGTACCCACTGCGGTTCGCTTGGAACGAACCCGAGTGCGCTTTTTACCCACTGCGGTTCGCTTGGAACGAACCCGAGTGCGCTTTTTACCCACTGCAGTTCACTTGAAACGAACCCGAGTGCGCTTTTTACCCACTGCGGTTCACTTGAAACGAACCCGAGTGCGTTTTTTACCTACTGCGGTTCACT
>DMPD01000180.1 GCA_003456125.1 Cyanobacteria bacterium UBA8156
ACTTGGATGAGGGGGTGTTGGGGCAGGGCTGGCACCCGGGGGAAGGACTCCCGTTCGGGGCGCTCCTTGGGTTCGTCGGCGAAGCGGGCCCGCTCCTTAGGAGCAAAAAAGACCAGGGAAGTGGCCACGGCGATCGCCAGGCCCAGCAACGCCAACAGAGCCAACAGGATTTTGCGTTGTGTGGGATCGTCCCAAAGTTTCCGCCAGTTCACGGGCTTGCTCCAGGGGTCTGGGGTCAGTGTACCCCAACCGTGTTCCTACAGGATGTCTTCTTCGCGGTCTTGGGCGAGGGTTTCGACATAGCCGCAGCGGGCATCGGGGAACGCATCGCAGTAACGCACATAGGGTTTGATGTCGAGGATGGGGGTGCCGTCCAGCAAATCAATCCCCTGCACATACAGCCGCAGCCCTTCGATTCGCTCCAACCGCAGGGCGCTCAACCCCAACGGGTTGGGGCGATGGGGGGCCCGCGTGGCCAACGTCCCCCGGGGTTGGCGGGGGCCCCGGGGCAAAATCACCGTCGGTTTCCAATCACGGTTTAAGTGCAACCAGGCGATCGCCCAGATGTGGCTAAAGCCCGCCAAATCCTGCAACGCTTGGGGGGGCACCACCGCCGGCAACAATTCAATATAGGCCGCAGCCGGTTGGTAGTCGGGGGCTTCCGTACCCAAAATCGCTTGGCGGGGGGTGCCGTGACGCTCTTGGTAGGGGGTACGGGCTACCCCAATGGGGCGCAGCACCACCGTCTCCGGGAAATCGACCTGTTGGGTGTAATTTTTGGGGGGCAGTCGGGGCATGGGAGAGCCTTCCATCTCCCCTCTCCCCCTCCCTGATTGGTGGTGGGAAAGGGGCCGGGGGTGAGGGGAATTAACCGGCAAACCGGCGGAACGCCAACGTGACGTTGTGGCCGCCAAACCCAAAGGAATTGGAAAGCGCTACTTCTACGGTCTGCGATCGCCCTTCGTGGGGCACATAATCCAAGAAACAATCGGGGTCGGAGTGATCCAGGTTGATGGTGGGGGGTACCTGTTGGTGGGTGAGGGCCAGCACCGTAGCTACGGCCTCAATGCCGCCGGAAGCCCCCAGCAAATGGCCCGTCATGGATTTGGTAGAGCTGATGGCAGTAGCCTTGGCGGCCGTTTCCCCCAGCGCCGTCACGATCGCCTGGGTTTCGTTGCGATCGTTCGCCGGGGTGCTGGTGCCGTGGGCGTTGATGTAGTGCACTTGCTCCGGCAATAAGTTGGCATCCTGCAAAGCCAAGGCGATCGCCCGGGCCGCCCCTTCGCCCCCCGGGGCCGGACTGGTCATGTGGTAAGCATCGCAGGTGGTGCCGTAGCCCACCACTTCGCCGTAAATTTTGGCATTGCGGGCCAGGGCGTGCCCCAACTCCTCCAGGATCAAAATCCCCGCCCCTTCCCCCATCACAAACCCGTCGCGATCGCGATCGAACGGCCGGGAAGCCTTGGTGGGTTCGGCGTTGCGACCCGTCAGGGCCCGACAGGCATCAAATCCGGCAAAACTCAATTCGGTGATCGCCGCTTCGGTACCGCCACAAATCATGGCCTTGGCATAGCCGTTTTGAATCAGGCGCAACGCATCGCCGATGGCGTGGGAGCCCGCCGCGCAGGCCGTCACCGTGCAGCAATTGGGCCCCTTGGCACCCACATGAATGGCCGTCATCCCCGCCGCCATGTTGGCAATCATCATCGGAATCATGAACGGACTGCAGCGATCGGGGCCCTTCTCCCGCAGGATGTCGTGCTGATCCTCCAGTACCTTCAAGCCCCCAATGCCTGTACCGATCAGCACCCCAATTTCCGCGGCATTCCGCTCTGAAATTTGCAAATCGGCATCCTGCAGGGCTTGCATACTGGCAGCCACCGCCAACTGCACAAACCGATCCATGCGTTTGGCTTCTTTGGCTCCCACATAGGCGATCGGATCGAAGTCGCGCACCTCGCCGGCAATGCGGCATTTGTGGCGAGAGGGATCGAACCGCGTGATGGGGCCAATGCCGCTCTTTCCGGCCAACAAACCCTGCCAATAGGTCGCCACCGAATTGCCCAAAGGCGTAATCGCCCCGAGACCCGTTACCACCACCCGCGATCGCTCACCCATTCTGCACCCTTACCGCATGTCTAAAATGTTCGTGAGACAGAAGCTACCGTACTTGACTTCTATCCCCTAGAGTTGCCGCCCCCTGGAGTTGTTCGCAATATGGCTTCCTGTAGGTTTTAGGTCACCGGCTCAGACCGCATTTACTTCAGACCGCAACCGAACGTTTTTGGTCGATGTAGGCCACGGCATCCCCCACGGTGGCGATGTTCATGGAGTCCTCATCGGGGATTTCAATGGTGAATTCTTCTTCCAGAGCCATCACCAATTCGACCGTATCCAGCGAGTCCGCCGCCAGGTCGTTTTGAAAGTGGGCCTCCGGCTTGACTTTTTCCGCTTCCACATTGAGTTGCTTGACCACGACGTTGCGCACTCGGTCAAAGGTGTCGTTCATGTATCCTGTTTCCGTAAGGTAGCGAACCGAAATTTGTGTCTCCCAATCATACCGAATTGGGGACCCGCGATCGCCCAACCCTGAAGAAAATCAAACGATCCCCATGGCCGGAATGGGGCATCGGTACAATGCCAGCAGCGTACCGCCTGGGGTTTATGGCACAGCTTCTGGAGAATCCGTTACGGGTCGGGTTGCAACAAGAGCGCACCCCGGAACCTCTGATCTTGGTCATTTTTGGCGCTTCCGGTGACCTCACGGCCCGCAAACTGGTGCCGGCTATCTACCACCTCAAGCAAGAACGCCGTTTGCCCCCGGAATTGACCATTGTGGGGGTGGCCCGCCGGCCCTGGAGCCACGACTACTTCCGGGAGCAAATGCGGGAAGGGATGGAGCAATACGCCGACGGCATTGGGGTCGAGGCCCTTTGGGAAGATTTTGCCAGCGGTTTGTTTTACTGTGCCTGCGACATCGACGATGCGGCGGGTTACCAAGCCCTCAACGAAATGCTGTCCCAACTGGATCGGGAACGGGGCACCCGCGGCAACCGGGTCTTTTACCTGGCGGTGGCTCCCAAATTTTTCCCCGAGGCGATCGCCCAGTTGGGGCAAGCGGGGATGATTGCCGATCCCATCAAAACTCGGCTGGTGATCGAAAAGCCCTTTGGGCGCGACTTGTCTTCGGCGAAGGAACTCAACCGGGTGGTGCAGCACCACTGTTCCGAGGCGCAGGTGTACCGGATCGATCACTACCTGGGCAAAGAAACCGTCCAAAACCTGTTGGTGTTGCGGTTTGCGAACGCCATTTTTGAACCCCTGTGGAACCGGCAGTTTGTGGATCATGTGCAAATCACGGTGGCCGAAACCGTGGGCGTAGAAGACCGGGCCGGCTACTACGAGACTTCGGGGGCCCTGCGGGACATGGTGCAAAACCACCTCATGCAACTGTTTTGCCTGACCGCCATGGAGCCGCCCAACGCCATGGAGGCCGATGCCCTGCGCAACGAAAAAGTGAAGGTGATTCAGGCCACCCGTCTGGCAGACAGCAAAGACCTATCGCGTTCCAGCATTCGCGCCCAATACGGCAGCGGCTGGATGAAGGGCAAACCCATCCCTGGCTACCGCGAAGAACCCAACGTCAATCCCAAATCGATCGTGCCCACCTACGTCGCCATGAAGTTCCTGGTGGACAACTGGCGCTGGCAAGGGGTGCCCTTCTACTTGCGCACCGGCAAACGGATGCCCAAGAAGGTCAGCGAGATCGCGATCCAATTTCGGTCGGTGCCCTACCTGTTGTTTCAGTCTGCGGCCCAACAGGCCAACCCCAACATCTTGACCATGCGGCTGCAACCCAACGAAGGCATTGCCCTGCGGTTTGAAGTGAAAATGCCCGGCATTGAATTGCGATCGCGCACCGTCGAGATGGATTTTGGCTACGGCAAGGCCTTTGGGGTCGGGGGTTCCGATGCCTACGATCGCCTGTTGTTGGACTGCATGCTCGGCGATGCCACCCTGTTTACCCGCGGCGACGAGGTGGAAGCCGCCTGGAAAGTGGTCACCCCGGCTTTGACGGCTTGGGAACAACCCGCCAGCCCCTTGGTGGTGCCCCAATACGAAGCCGGGAGTTGGGGGCCCCTCGAAGCCGAAGAACTGTTGATACGAGACGGCCGCCAGTGGCGGCGCTTGTAGCCTACCCCTTACGGGTTTCCATTCACCAAGCAGGACAAAACCATGGCAGAGACAACCTCGGTGCTTTCGTTGCAGGGGCCCAAAGACGTATCGGTGTCGGATGTAGAGCAAGAATTAGCCAAAATCTGGCAGGTCTACGGCGAAAATGCCGCCGCCCGCGCCACTACCTTCAACTTGGTCATGTTTGAGCCCAACAGTGCCCAGGGTCAGCGTTTGGTTTCGATCGATGCGATCGCCTCGCAAAGTCCTTGCCGGGTGATTGATTTGGTGGTGGAAACCGGTGAAGATCAAGGCATATCCGCCCAGGTGGCCGCCTACTGCCCCCTGCAAAAGGCCCGCAGCGCCCTGATTTGCGGGGAATACATCACCCTGCGGGGCACCGCCGCCGCCTTTGAGCGGGTGCGGGGTTTGTTGCCGGAATTGTTGGCCCCGGAAATGCCCACCTTTTTGTGGTGGGGAGGCAGTCCCGACCCCACCGCTCATTTGTTTCAGCGGGCTTTGGAATTTGGCGATCGCGTGGTGTTGGACTCCACCGCCTTTGCCGATGAAGAAGCCGCCCTGCTATACCTGAAATCGGAAATCGACAACGGGCGCCTCATCTCCGACCTGAATTGGCGGCGGTTGCAACCGTGGCAAGAACTGACGGCTCAAGCCTTCGATCCCCCCGATCGCCGCGCTGCGGTGTGGGACATTGACGGCATCACCATCGACTACGAAAAAGGCAACAGCGCCCAAGCCCTGATGTTTTTGGGCTGGATCGCCAGCCGCCTGGGGTGGGAACCCCTCTCCCGCCAGCAGGAAGAGGGCGACTACAACCTCCAACACATCCGGTTCCAGGGCAAAGAGGGTCAAGCCATTCGCGCCGAACTGGCCGCCATTCCCCTGGCCGATCCGGGAGCCATCATCGGCGATCTGATCGGATTGCGGCTCTCCTCTTCCAAGAGCAACACGGACGCTTGCAACATCTTTTGTTCCGAGGCCACGGGCTGCATGCGGATGGAAGCCTCTGGGGGAGCCCAAAGTTACCGCACCCACCAGGTCACGCCCTTGGCCGAGCAGGGCGCCGATTCTCTGCTGCCCCAACAACTGCGGCGCTGGGGCCGGGAAAGCCTTTACGAAGAAAGCCTGGCCCTCACCGCCAAAATCTTGACCCTGTAGACCCCTCCCCCAAAAACCAATCGCCCCCCAAGGGAGGCGACTGGATTGGGCGGAAACCCCGACCGAATTAGTACAGGGCTTCTTCTTGGTGGGTGAGGATCGTGCAGTCCGACGTAGCATAGGCCACACAGGTCAGCACAAACCCATTGGCAATTTGCTCATCGTCCAAGAACGACTGATCGTCTTGGGACACGCTACCCGATTGCACTTTCCCAGCACAGGTGGAGCAAGCACCGGCCCGGCAGGAGTAGGGCAGTTCCAAACCGGCGTTCTCCGCCGCATCCAAAATGTACTCGTCGTCCTTCACCTCGATCGTTTGATTTAGACCTTCCGCTTCGTTGATCAGCGTCACCTTGTAGGTTGCCATGGTGTCTCCTCGGTAAATGTAAAAACAAAAAATGACAGGAAAAACCGCACAAACGGCTTTGGGCAGCGGATGGAACCTCCTGGCCCCCATCGCATCATAATCGCTCCTGTTGCCTCCGTCACCCTTTTCGTCAACGATTGATTAACTCCCCGGGAAACGGTTTGATTTTTAGCAGAATCGCTGAAGTCTTCTCGCTGCAAGGCTTTCAACCGCCAACATCCCCAAGAACGCCCTCAAAATTTACGATTTTTCGGGGCGGCAATCATAACCAAAACTTATCTGATTTGCGAAGACAATGGTTTGGCTGTGGATACATAGGAAATTTCTATGAGGATTTGGGCAACAGCACGCCTTTGCCGAGGGTGTAGGAGCCGGGGGCGAGCTGCCGATCGACGGAGGCGCGATCGTCAAACACGAAGCATTCCCCTTGCCAGCGGCTGGCAGCGGGTGGGGTTTCGGCTAGGTAGCGGAGGATGCCCCCCTCCAGTTGATACACTTCAGCAAAGCCCTGCGATCGCAGGTAAGCGCCAGCTTTCTCGCAGCGGATGCCACCCGTGCAAAACATCGCGATCGGGGCTTGGGGGTTTAGGGCTTGCACCCGCTCGGGAAACTGGCGAAAACACCCCAGGTGGAGGTGGGTAGCCCCCACAAACGTACCCACCGCCACTTCGTAGGTGTTGCGGGTGTCCAAAACGGTCACAGCAGGGTCGGCCAGCAACTCGTTCCAGGGGACTGGGGCCACCGGTGTAGCCGTTTGCTGGAGATCGAGCGCGGGGGCGCCAAAGGTCACAATCTCCCGTTTGCATTTCACCTTGAGGGTGGCAAAGGGGCAGGTTTCGGCTACCGACCACTTCACCGGCAAATCTGCCCATCGCTCATCCGTGGCCAAGTGCTGCAAAAAGGCCTTCAGGTTAGCCTCGGGCCCCGCCAGGGTGCCGTTGAGTCCTTCTGCCGCCAGCAACAGGGTGCCCTGCAGCCCCAAGGTTGCGGCCACCGCCCGGTAGGCTGGGGCTCGCTCTCGGTAATCCGGCAGGGGGGCAAACCGATAAAACGTGGCGATCGCCACCATGGGAGTTGCTCCTAATTTTCCTGATTTACTGACGGGCAGTGCGTTCCGGCAGGCGGGCGGTTTGCACCGAAACCGCTACGGAGCGGCCGGCCCGCTTGACCTCCAGCCGCAGGGTCTCCCCAATCGCCTTCACCTCCACGATTTGTTGAATGGCATCGGCCGTCGTCACGGCTTGCCCATCAATGGCCACGATCGTATCTCCCACCTGCATGCCCGCCGCTGCCGCCGGGGATTGGGGCATGACACCGGTCACCAGAACACCCCGGTCTTCCGTCACCCGAATGTTAAGGTCAGAATTTTCGTTGATTTCTTGGCGTACCGTGGGGTTGAGGGTAATCATTTGAATGCCCAAGTAGGCGCGGGCTACCGAGCCCTTTTCGACAATTTGTTGGGCTACCCGCTGGGCTGTTTCAATGGGAATGGCAAACCCCAAACCCTGCGCCCCCCGAATGATCGCCGTGTTCACCCCAATCACTCTGCCGTCTCGATCCAACAACGGCCCTCCCGAATTGCCGGGATTGATGGCCGCATCGGTCTGAATGAACCGCACCCGTTTATCCGCTACGCCAATATCGCCGCTGCTTCGGCCCAGGGCGCTGATGATGCCAGCGGTCACCGTATTGTCCAAACCCAAGGGGTTGCCAATGGCGATCGCCCATTCACCGGGCTGCAGGTTCTGGGAGCTACCGAGGGTCACCAATGGCAAATTTTGGGCATTGTCAAGGCGCACCACCGCAATATCGGTCAAATCGTCTTTGCCCAGCACCCGGCCCGTAAACCGCCGGCCATCCCGTAGGATCACCGTCACCCGATCGGCCCCCTCCACCACGTGGGCATTGGTGATGATGTCTCCCTGCCGATTCACGATGAAACCGGAGCCGGTACCCCGTTCCACCCGTTCTCGGGGCACACGCCGGGGCAAGCTATCGCCAAAAAATTCCCGGAAGAACGGATCGTTGAAAATATCGGGCAGCTGTTCGGCCGCCACCGTTCGCGAAGCGTTGATGCGCACTACCGCTGGGCCCGTGCGGCTCACCGCATCCGCAATAAAGTTGATGTTATTGTTGGGGAAAACGGGCCGGTTACCCGGACTGGGGTTCTGCGCCACCACAAAATCGCTGGCCAATACCGGCGGCATCCCCGGCACCGGGGTGGGTGCAACGGCCACCGAAACCCGACCCAGCCACCAAAAGCCAGCCCCCGTGCCCACCAACACCAAGGCGATCGCCAAAGGGAGCGAAAACCGATTGCGGAAGTTGTTCATATCCGTCTGAAATGCGCTAACTTTAGGGTAACCAATGTTGTCCCCCACGAGCGATCGGTTATCCCAACCCCTAGGGTTGTAGCATGGTCGGCGGGGCTTGAGGGGCGGGCAAGCGGGCCTCGGTATTTTGGGACTTGGGCGACTGCAACAAAGCCACCCGGCGTTCCCGCACCACATCGAGAGCAATTTGCCACACCACCCGAAACGATTGGAAGGATTCTTCGGAAATGTCATCCCGATCCAAATCTTGTACCGCCTTCGTGAGAATATCCAACAGCAAGAGCCGTTGCGCTTCCAGCAACTTGAGATCGGTAGCGGTGCGGCAGGCCTGGATCACGTCAATTGCCTGTTGGCTGTAAGCATCGGCATGGTTTTTCTGGCGTTGCTCCAGCCAATTTTTGAACTCCACGGCCCAAGACCACAACAACGCCATCACCGTCATAATCAGAGCCACGTAGTCCGCGTATTCCTGCACAAAGGAAGGTTTATCTCGTTCGTAGTAGGCAATGGCTCCCCCGTGGAGTGCCGTCGGGGTCTCATCACCTCGGGGTGCACGAAACTGGAGAGCCAACGGTCGCACATCCATCAATTCCGGGGGCACCGCATTGGCAATTTCCTGTCGCCGTTCGATCGCCACCTCCGTCAACAAACGCACCGCCGTCTCTGGCACGTCCTCCCGCACCAACAACAAGCGATCCACGGCGATCGTCGGCAAATCCCGTTCCGGCAGCGCCGGCAGCCCGCGGTAAGTCCCCGTGGGAATCACCGTGGGCTGGAAGGCCGGGAATTTGAGTTGCAGCGCGCGGGCCTGTTCAATAGGCAGCAAACGCACCCGACTGCTGCGCACCAAATCGGCGATCGGGCGGTAGCCTGGAGCCCGCACCCGAAAAATGGCATCAGCCCCCCCCGTGCGCAAAGCCAGATTGGCTTCCTCTTCGGTATTGCCCACAAAGAAAAAATCTCGGTCTTGCAGGCCAAAATGAGCGGCAATTTCCAAAAACGTACGGTACTGCCCACCTTTAGTCTGCAAACCAATCCGCTTCCCCTTCAAGTCGGTAAAGCGTTGGATATTGACCCTTTCCGTCACCAACAACTGGAACATATCGGGATAAAGCGTCACCATCAACCGGGCGATCGCCGGTGGCGGAATATCCGCTTGGGCCGCCGCCAATTGGGTTTCGCCCTTATCCAACTTTTCCAAGCTTTCCGAAGTCCCAGAAGTGGGCACCAACTCCAGCCGGATATTGGGGTGATGGCGTTCCACCACCTGCTTGAAGGCATCCATCAGGATGTAATTTTCGCTTTGCTTGGGGCTGGTCGCAATCCGCAGTCGGTATACCTGGTTACGGCTGTAGAGCACCCAACCAAAAAAGCCAATCAAGCCAACGTTGACCGCAATTAGCGCGATCGCACTCAAGCGAAAAACAGAGGAACCCTGTGTTGTGGAAGGCGTAGAAGAAGAAGCCATGGATTCGCCTACAGCACTGGAGTCATCCTACGCCTCCCTCCCAGCACTTTGTCAAGTTTGTGGAACACTCCGGAGCGATCGCCGTCACCTAGATTGGCAAATGGCAGACACCCTTGCCTAGGGGAGAGTTCTTTCGAGGACTCTCCTTACTTTTTGGGCAGCAGCTCCCCTCAGGCAGGCTGTGCCCCTGTGACTCTGGGCGACACCAATCCCCTGCCCTGACTCAGGAACTCAGCCAAAACCACCTCACAGCGAATGAGTTATCTGAGTTTCTCCGCTTCGCGAATCCGCGCCAGTGGGAGAGGGATTTCGGGTGAGGGGGATCGCTATGCTACGATCGCCCCCATGAAAACCGACTCCATCTTCTACCGCCTCTTTCAGGAGTACCCCGCCGCTTTCTTTGAGGTGCTTGGGCAACCGGGAGCAACCGCCTGTCACTATACCTTCACCTCCGTGGAAGTCAAACAAACCGCTTTTCGCCTGGATGGAGTCTTTGAGAGCCGCATTCCCGACCTTCCCACCTATAGTCGTTTCGGATAGAAATGAGACACTTTACGGGCTCTCTTGGCTCCCCTCTCCCGCCCTGGGTGAGGGGCTGGGGGTGAGGGCAAACCTCTCAAAGTTAATTAAAATGACTATAATTTTGGC
>DMPD01000181.1 GCA_003456125.1 Cyanobacteria bacterium UBA8156
CCACTGGCGATCGCCCCCGATGCGGTGCCCCCCACCCCGAAAACCAAGACCAAATCGGGGGAGCCGCCCCTGGAGTCTGGGGACGGCCTGGCCGAAAGTCCGGCCAAAAAAACGAAGTCGCGGGCCAGCCGCAAGAAGAGCACCGCCAGCCCACCGCCGGTTTAGTGCTCTCCCATCCCATTCTGTCTTTGGCGTATTTGGGGGATGCCGTGTACGAGTTGCATGTGCGCGGCGAGGAGGCCATGGCCCCCCAGCACCCCCATCGCTATCGCCAGGCCGTGGTGGCCCGGGTGCGGGCTGAAGCCCAAGCGGCGTACTTGGAAACGTTGTTGGCGAGCAACCAGCTCACCACAACCGAACGAGACGTGATCCGGCGAGCCCGCAATGCAGCCGGTAAGCCCACCCGTCGCCTCGATCCCGAAATTTATCAGAAGGCAACCGGTTTGGAAGCGCTGTTGGGTTACCTTTATTTGTCTGACCCTGTCCGCCTGCAGACGATTTTGTCTTGGCGGCCGGCACCGGTGTCCTCTTCTCTTGAAAGGTGATCGCTATGAATCCGCCCCGCCGCCCCAAACCGAAGTTTTCCCGCCGTGATGGTCGCCCGGAAGGGCCTCGCCGTGATTCGAGTTCAGAAGGACCTCGCCGTGATAGCCGCTCAGAAGGGCCCCGTCGTGATTCAGGCTCAGAGGGGCCCCGCCGCGATTCGCGCTCGGAAGGCAGCGCCGATCGCCCCCGTCTCGCACCGAAGTCGGAGGGCAAGCCCAAGCTCTCCGGCAAAAAGTCGGTGGGCAAGTATGGAGATAGGGCCCCCAACTTTGACGGCCCCCGTCGCTCCCCATCGACTCCACCGCGCCCCCGGGTGGAATCTCAACCCAGACCGGAAGCCGAGGCGATCGAAGAGGAAGAGCGGGATATTGTCTACGGTCGCCATGCGGTGCGGGCGGTGTTGGAGGGCGATCGCGACATTCATCGGGTGTGGGTGTTGCCCCGGTTGCGCTACACCCCGGACTTTCTGCAGTTGCTGGAGTCGGCGAAGGCGGCCGGTGCCGTCATTGATGAAGTGGAGATGCGGCGGCTGGACTATGTGACCGAAGGCGGTCGCCATCAGGGAATTGCCGTGCAGGTGGCTGCCCACAACTACCTGGAATTGGATGAGGCGATCGACCGGGCCTTTGCCGCTACCCCCAACCCCATCTTTGTGATTGCCGAAGGGATTACCGATCCCCAGAATTTGGGGGCGATCGCCCGCTCGGCCGAAGCGTTTGGCGCGCGGTGTTTGATTTTGCCCCAGCGGCGGGCCAGCGGCATTACCTCCACGGTGGTGAAAGTGGCAGCCGGCGCTTTGGCGCACTTGGATGCGGTGCGGGTGGTAAACCTCAGCCGGACGTTGGAGCGGCTCAAGGAGCGGAACTTTTGGATTTACGGTACTGTGGCCAACGGCGGCACGGCCATCGATAGAGTGCGGTTTGAGGGCCCCATTGCCCTGGTGGTGGGGTCCGAAGGGGAAGGCATTAGCTTGGGGGTACAACGGGCATGTGATGTTTTGGTGACGATCCCTTTGCCGGGGCGCACCGAGAGCCTCAATGCCAGCGTGGCTTCTGGGATTTTTCTGTACGAAATTTTTCGTCAGCACCGCATAAATGCTGTTTCCTCTACCGTTTTAAGCTAAGGGTCTACGGTAGACTGTGTAGAAATGTGAATGGCGGCAGGTTTTCGGGGAGCATTCTGGGAGAACAATATGCGGGAGTTTCTGACAGCGATCCTAGAAAAAATTGGCAAGGCAACTTGGTTGACCATCGAGACGGATCATCCCCGTTGCACGTACTATTTTGGGCCGTACCTGAGCCGCGAAGAGGCGGAAGCGGCCCAAGACGGCTTTTTGGAAGACCTGAAGGGCGAGGGGGCAACAATCCTGCGGGTGGAAATCGATGCGCGCCCCACGCCTCCCCAACTGACGATCGAGGCCGAGGAAGAGGCTGTCCAACGTTAGGTAACCTCTAAAAACGGGCCAGGGGTGCAGCCCCCGCCCCTCGTTCTCGGCAATTCTGGCGTTTCCGTCAGGTAATTTGCGGCGAGTGCGAATAACCGATGCGAGGGAATGGAGGTTGCCGTTAGACTGACATTGGATTTCACTTGGATTTGGCCACAGAGGGGGAGCGGTGCCAAGACAAAGCATAAAGCGCGGTTTGCAGACTTTGGGAATGCTTGGTTGGCTAGGGGTCGTGATGCCGGCGATCGCCAACGAACCGTTTGCCCGTCAAAGGAGTTTTTGTTTGGGGGAATTGCGGAGCCAAGAGCCTGCGGCGCGGATTCAGTTGCGATCGGGAGCAGGCACCGATCAACCGGCCCGAGGTTACGGGGTCAACGGCGACCTGGTGTTTCTGTTGGCCCAGCGTCCGCCCGAGTACGACACCGCTCGCGATCGCCAGGGAAAAGTTTGGTATCGGGTCGGGTTTCCGGCTTCTAAGGCCACCGGTTGGGTGCGCAGTGACCTGGTGCGGCGCTATTGTTTGGTGGGCAATCCGGATTGAAAGGAGACACTTTGCGGGCGCTCTTGGCTCCCCTCTCCCGCCCTGGGAGAGGGGCTGGGGGTGAGGGTAAACCTCTCAAAGTTAATTAAA